>JAKPNC010000236.1 GCA_029548585.1 bacterium
CTTTCAGCCGGAAGCGGATACATAGCCATCACCAGGGATATGGAGTTCGGATACTGGTTTCTCGAGGAGTTCCAGGACAGGCTCTTCTTCGCGACAGACATATGCCACAAGGGGCAGACCGCGGAAATAGTGCCTTATATCCACGATGCGGTGAAAAACAAGCATATCTCGAAGAAGGCATACGATAAGATCACCGAGAAGAACGCCAGGAAGCTCTTGAAGATTTAGTTTTTTATTCGGTTATGATTTATTTCCGGCATGATCAGGGGACGGGCTTCTCCTTTTGCCGTAATTATTTCTGGAGGAAAGATGCTGATAGACATCCATACCCATATAGTCAGAATGTGGGAAGAAAAACCCGAAGATCTCTTTACAACAGGAAGGTTTCTGAAGGTAATGGACAAGCTGGGCATTGAAAAATTTGTGCTCCTGCCCGTGGGAATGGGCATAAGTCCTGAAATAAGAGCTTTTAACTTCACAATAGAAGATGTGCTCAAGATATACAAAAGATATCCGGACAGGGCGATACCGTTCTGCAATGTGGATCCGCGCTCTGGCTCCAACTCTGATAAGACAGATTTCTCATGGATCCTCAATCATTATAAAGACCTTGGTTGTAAGGGCCTCGGAGAGCTGACCGCAAATATGAACTTTGACGATCCCATGTGCATGAACCTTTACAGGCACTGCGGCAAGGTCGGTTTCCCTGTTTTGTTTCACATGTACGGCAAACTCGGCGGCAGTTACGGACTGGCTGATGAACTTCACCTGCCGCGCCTTGAAAGGGCTCTTATAGAATGTCCGGAGACGGTTTTTATCGGCCATGCCTTTGCTTTCTGGTCCGAGATAGACGGGGGGATAACCGACGAGAACAGGATCGGTTATCCGAGAGGAAAGATATCTTCGCCGGGCAGGATATGCGAGCTTATGAAAAAATACCCCAACCTGTACGGGGACCTTTCTGCCGGAAGCGGATACATAGCCATCACCAGGGATATGGAGTTCGGATACTGGTTTCTCGAGGAGTTCCAGGACAGGCTCCTCTTCGGAACGGATATCTGTCATTACCGGCAGACCGCTGAGATCGTTCCTTACATCCACGACGCGGTGAAAAACAAGCATATCTCAAAGAATGCGTACGAAAAGATCACCGAAAAAAACGCGAGAAGGATCCTGAACCTTTAGAGAGGAAAAAATCCGTGTCGTTCCGTGCAGGCATGAGAGGCGGGACGGACGGTGAGGAATAATCATGATCATAGATATGCATACCCACATCAATAACCGGTGGGATCACGTGCAAAGAAAAATGAAACCCTTTACCGTGAAAGGGCTGATCAGGATAATGGACAGCCTCGGTATTGAAAAGTTCGTTCTTCTTCCTGTCGGCACGAGCCCTGAAACGAGGTTCTTCTACATGGGCACCGAAGAGATCCTTAAGATGTACCGTAAATATCCCGACAGGGTGATACCTTTCTGCAACGTCGATCCCCGCGCAGGTTCCAACTCGGACAAGACAGATTTTTCCTGGATACTTGAACATTACAGGAAACAGGGCTGCCGGGGCCTGGGCGAACTGACCGCCAACCTTTATATTGACGACCCCATGTATATGAACCTTTTCAGGCATTGCGGGAAGATAGGGTTCCCTGTAGTCGTTCACCTTTACGGAAGGTTCGGCGGAAGTTACGGGACGGTTGACGAACTTCACCTGCCAAGGTTCGAGAGGGTTCTCGCCGAATGTCCCGATACGGTATTCATCGGTCATGCCTACGCTTTCTGGTCGGAGATAAGCGGAGCGGTGACCGAAGAAACGAGGATAGCCTACGTGAAGGGGAAGATACCCTCCCCCGGCAGGATTTGCGAACTCCTGAAAAAATACCCTAACCTTTACGGGGATATCTCGGCCGGAAGCGGTTACCATGCCCTGGCAAGCGACCCCGTCTTCGGGGCATCTTTTCTCGAACAGTTCCAGGACAAGCTTCTTTTCGGCACGGATACCTGCCATTACGAGGGGAGCCACGGGGATATCCTCGTTTTCCTTAACGAGTCCCTCGGAAAAGGGCTCATTTCAGAGAAGGCTTATACCAAAATCACAGAAAAAAACGGAAGAAAGCTTTTAAAACTTTAACGGAGGTAACAAATGGCTTTGATCAAGTTTGACAGAATGAAGGAATTGATGGATATCCCCAGGACGGCTGAAACCCTTCTGAATAATCCCGAAAAGGAGATCAAGTTCTCCCTCAACCTCAAGATGAATAACGAGGAGATCATCTGTTTCGACGCTTTCGTCGTCTACCACAACGTGGTTCTCGGCCCGGCAAAGGGAGGGATAAGGTTTTCACCCTATGTTTCCTTTGGCGAGGTCAGGACGTTTGCAGAGATCATGACTTACAAGAATGCCCTCATGGGCCTTCCCTTCGGAGGAGGCAAGTCGGGGATAAAGTTTGATCCTTACAAGATGAACGACTTTACCAGGATAGCCATCATAAAGGAATACGTTCACATGATCAAGGAGGAGCTTAACTCCGGGGCGTACATACCCGCCCCCGACCTTGGCAGTTCCCCCCAGGACATGTCCATCATTTACGGGGAGACCCACAGGCCCGAGACCGTTACTGGCAAACCTGTCATTATCGGGGGACTTCCCGGAAGGCTCCAGGCGACAGGCCGGGGCGTGTCACATGCAGCCAAGCTGGGAATCGAGAACATACTGAAGAAGGATATAAAGAAGACTGATGTTATCGTCCAGGGATTCGGGAACGTGGGCAGGTGGACAGCTTACTTTCTCCACCAGATGGGCGCGCGAATAATCGGACTCTACGACATCGGGGGTATCATATATAACAAGAAGGGGCTTGACATAGAGAAGCTCTTCAAGTATGCCCCCACCAGCAAGGATAGCATAAAGGGTTTTCCCGAAAGCGAATCGATAAGCGCCGAACAGTTCTTCTCCCTTGAGACCGATGTCCTGATACCCGCGGCTGTCGAGAACGTGATAACGCGGGATACCGCGTCGGCCATCAAGGCAAAGCTCATCGTTGAAGGCGCCAACGATCCTACCACGGCAGAAGGGGAAGAAATCCTCCTGAAAAACGGGATACACGTTCTTCCTGATTTCTTTGCCAACAGCGGCGGCGTTGTCGCGTCATACTTCGAGTGGAGAAATGCCAAATCCGGCAACCAGACCTGCGAAAAGGAAGTTTTCGAGCTCATAGACAAGAAGATAGACACCGTCTTCTGGCAGGGTATGGAGGCAAGGAAAAGGCTGAAGGCAAGCCTGAGGGAATCTTTCTTCTCCATCTCCCTGGGTACCCTTATAGAGGCGATGAAAGCAAGGCTCTGGATTTAATGTCCCTTTCTCCCCGGCGTGCATGCCGGGGCTTTGGCAAGTGATGGATGTCAGCACGCTTTTGAGGAAGTCCGGGGGATCATGCCGTCGCGTGAATTTTTTGCATAAGCTTCAGAGACAGTGGAACGACAGTCATATGGAAGGCACATGATGTTTCAGAGAATCTGCCAGGTTTGTACAGAACTCTTTTATGCCAAGGAGGCTGACATGAAGAAAGTATTCTGTATTTCTCTCTTCTTTTTATTTTCCTGCAACATCCTGAAAGCGGCCGATCCTGGTTACGGGGAGTGGATAAAAAGAAGGGATGCCCTGAAACAGGACAGAAGCGTTGTGGCTTACTATACCTTCGAGAACCTAAAGGAGAAGAGGGAAGAGCTTCTGGATCTCAGCGCCAACGGAAGGCATCTCAAGTACTCTCCTTACAAGGATATAAAAACAGGCAAAGTTTATGACGACCTTCAGGTTATTGAGGGCAGGTGGAAGGAGAAACCGGCGGCAAGGATGGTAAACGGATTTTTTCAAGGGGCGCCGATCAATATAGAAAACAAGCAGTTTACGGTGGAATGCTGGTTTAGAAGGCATGGTGAGGGGCTCAACGTGCTTCTTTCTTCGGCAGGTTTCAGGGATGGCTGGCAGATGGGAGTCAATTTCTGGCAGGGCCGTTCCGACGAAGTTTACCTGGGTATAGGACGTCCCGTTCTCTTTTATGCCACCGTTACCGGGAAAAAAGCCCTTCCTGAAAACACCTGGCATCATTTTGCGGCAACCTGGGACGGCAAAATGATGAAGGTATACATCAACGGTTCTCTTGCAACCAGCGAAGTGGAAATGGTTGAAATGGAAGGGGATAAAAGAAAGAAGGTAAAAAGAGAAAAATATGACGGGGAATATTTTCCCACGAAGACTCCTTTCCAGCTTAACATGGGAGCCGGGACGGTCAACCTCGACAGGAGCGATGTTACCCTTGACCTTGATGAAGTCGTGATTTACAACAGGGCGTTGAACGAGGAAGAGATAGCCCTGCTCGGCAAGGGGCCGGTTGACGTTTCCGAAAAGGATGTTTTCGCAAAGGCCGATGCCTTTATCAGGACGGGAGATTATAAAGGCGCGCGGGCTGAATACGTCAAGCTGGAAGGACTGCCCAGTTACGGAAAAGAACTTGCATTATTCAATATAGCGGAAAGCTACAGGCAGCAGAAGGATTATTCCAATACCCACAAGACATACAAAGAAATTCTTGCCATACCCGGCCTTACTGCCTATTACCGAATCTACGGACTTTTCAGGCAGGCGGAGGTTTATCTTGAGCAGAAGGATTATAACAGGGCAAGGCAGCTGTACCAGCAGGTGTTAACAACAAAAGACGCTCTTGAACACCACCTCTTTACCGCCCGGTTAAATATCGGGGACACGTACAAAAGCGAGAAAAAATACGGAGAGGCAAGGCCGGTTTACAAGGATTTGCTGCAGGAGCAGGAGACCTCTTCCTATCCTCATGAAGGATACAGGATAAAACTTATAGAGAGGCTTGAATCTATTGACGGCCTGAAAGATGGGGAGGCGGTAAAAAGCAAGCAGGAGAAA
>JAKPNC010000022.1 GCA_029548585.1 bacterium
TCCATGAATATGCTGGCACAAACATCAAGTCCGTTAGACATTACCGAAGCCATTTCAACCTTGTAAAAATCAAAAGGTTTCGGAGTGGAAGGTTCGCCTCCCATACTTCCGTCCGTAAGCAACCATGACCGGTATTTGGTACCGGAAGTCCTGTATGCCTTGGGCACGCATACATCAACAATGGAACCGTCCCAGAAAGCGAAGATATCGCAGGTAAATGAGCCGGTAAGTTCATCCGTCATCTTCCAGTCATGAGCTACCCATGGCCTGCCGAGATCATTGTGGAAGTTATGTTCCAATCGACAGTCGGGCGCATATTCTTCTATAACAGAAAGGGCTCTTTTCAGAAAGCGCCCCACGTAATTTTCCGCATGCCACTGCAGGTATTTTTTTCTTCCCGCATAATCAAGAACGGACACGCCTGGATATTCCCTGCCCGTTGTCTTTTTGTACAGCTTCTCGCAGTGAGGACATGATATGCCTGTGGAAGCCTGCGAATCCAACATGCCCATGTTTGCAGATGTATGGGCATCCACCATGTCAAAATATATCGCGTAAAGAGGATAGTTAAGAAGTATCTCCTTAAGGTTTTCAATAACGAAATCCCCGTAAGGGCTGTTCAGACATGGAAGCCCCGTGTTTCCATTTCTGTTTTTAAAGCACCATTCCGGTTTTTCTGCCATTATGCGCCAGTCAAGGGTCTCATAAAGAGCAGCAGGGACAATATTCTGCCGGATGCATTCCTGGATCATCTCTCCGAAAAAATCCCTCTTTTTGAATGCTGAATGAACATGCCCGGTAGGGGAGGGGTAATAGAAATTTCCCTGGTGGCACTTTGAATAAAAATAAAATACATCAGCCCCCATGTCCTTTACCATGCTGACAAGTTTCTCCGGGGATGTTTTGTAACCTATTCCTTTGCCATTTTTCCCCCCGAGCCATCTCTTTATATCCCTGTTCTGGTCGTAATCCGGGGTATGCTGTCCTATCATGAAGCGGAAAAGAAATTTTCCCTCGGGAAAATTTTTCCAGTTGTATTCCGAAACAGGCTTTTTCCATTCCATGTTTTCATCTCCATTATTCTTATTCTGAAAATTTTTCCTTTCTCATGCCATTTTGTGATCTTCCTTTACCTTAAAGTAATTCCACATTCCATAGTTTTGCCAGGATCTTCATTTCAGGTACCCAGTCGCCGAAGGCTATGCACATGTGGTGAGCTCTCAGGTTGACGCAGAAAGTGTCAAGAGATTCTTTTATTTTCACGTAGGCAAACGGCCAGCTCCCTCCTATTCCCAGAAGGCTTTTCTCGTCATGATGATATTCAAACGATTCTCCTTTAGAAAGATGCAGAACATACCTGCCCTCTATTCTTCCAAACCTCGCAAGCGTTACATCCCCTGGAGGAAGGACAAAACTTGTGCATGCGCCGCCCTTGCACAGGTGCTTGCGTTTTTTTTCGTCGTAGGTGCCCTGTACTTCGGGGCAGTCTTTAAGCGTAACATTCTTCCTGCCGCCCGCCAAAAAAGTCGCCGCAGTCCCGCAGTTGAGGAATCTTGCCCACCTTTCTTCGTAATCTATATACTGTATGTCCGAAAACATCACGGGCCCGGCACCCAGGCAATTCAAAGCATACATTGTAAGTGCGGCGTTCATATCTGTCTCGCATGCGACGGTATAGCCTTCGTCGTTCCACAATGCTATCGGAAGGCATGGCGCCAGGTAGTTGTCTATCAGTTCGAACTGGCATTTTACTCCTGCAAAGTCCCATCCGTTTTCGGCAAACATTTTTTTCCCGGCAAGGTACAGTTTCGCGGATTTTTTTAAAACATCATCTGATACATCAACGGATTTAAACTCCTCTTTCCATTTTTTCACGTAACAGGAAACATCTCTTTCTTTTATAAGCCTGGCTTTGTTTATAAGTGTCCACTGTTCGGCAGATTCCACCCCTATGCCGAATTTCCTGCGCCACTGGTTGGGATCCGATACTCCCGTCAGCATCGACAGGCAGCTTCCTCCTATATCTCCGTACCTGCTCCCGGAGATCTTTTTTTTCGCATGGCATGCCTTTATCCATGCGGTCATTTTTCTCCTGGCATTTTCATCCCATGGACCGCAGACAGTCTCGTGGGAAATACCCGTCTCGTCAAGAGAACCATGGGCAACGCCGTAGCCGATAAGAGAAGTATTATCCATGTCCGGAATGGACCAGAGCATCACCGGGAGACCGGTGCTTCTTGAAGCTCCCACAACGACGTTGGCCCTTAAAAACCAGGTTGTAAAAAATATGATTGAGGAGACCCCGGCTCTCTCCATTTCCCTGACTTTATTTACAGCTTCGTCTTCGGTCTTTACGGCTTCTGCCGAAAATACTACTTCAAACCCGAGTTCTCTCACCTTACTGTCAAGCCTGAGTTTGTCCAGAATTTTTTTCTCCGTAATAGTGTCTATTCTCGGATCTATTACAGGAATAAGTCCGACTCCCGGCATCTCTTTCATTGTAACCTTTCTAACCATTTCATTGCTCCTTTATCCGATCATACCTTTTATCCCGGTTTCTCCGGAACTTTTCAGGAAGCCTCCGTGTAAACGTCTACCGATTTTACGCTGATGCCATCCGCCTGCAATCCGCGGATGGTGAAAGGAGGGGATTCATACATTATATCCTTCATCCCGGAAAAATTCCCTCGCGGCTTCATAGCTCTTGTCCGCCTCGGTTGCAGGTATTTTCCTTAAAGGACTGGGTATATTGAGAGCTTCGTACTTGGCTGTCCCCAGACCATTGTACTTGAGAAGTTCCATTTCAAACTGCCCTGGCAGTCCTTTCAAAATATCCAGTATCTTCTTGAGTTCCCTTCGTTCCGTATTGAACCCGGGAATTAACGGTATGCGGAGGAAAATTTTAACGCCCCCGGCAAGAAGATTTTTCAGGTTTTCTGTAACGAGAGACATATCCGCTCCCGCGGACCCGGCAAGTTTTTCCCTGTTGCCTGATTTTACATCGTACAGGAATATATCCGTGAAAGGCAGGATTTTTCTGATATTCTTCCACGGGACGCAACCGGCCGTCTCCACGCAGGTTGAAATACCTTCTTTCTTCAGAAGCGAAAAAAGAGAAGCGGTGAATTCTGGGTGCAGAAGGGGTTCACCCCCGGAAACAGTTACGCCTCCTCCCGAAGTTTCATAGTAATTCCTGTCCTTCAATACCTCCCTGCACACTTCCGCCGTATCCATCTCCCTGCCGCATCTCACGATGGCTTCCACTGGACAGACCCCGGCACACCTGAAACACTTCCGGCAGTTTTCCGGCAGGTATTTTATTTTTTTACCGTCAAATATGAGAGCCCCATGCCTGCATTCATTGACACATGACAGGCATTTTATACACTTGCTTGCGTAAAACATCAGCTCGGGGTAAGGGTGAGAGGATTCAGGATTATGGCACCATTTGCATCGCAGGTTGCATCCCTTGAGAAAAACGGTGGTTCTTATTCCCGGACCGTCATGGATTGAAAACCTTTGTATTTCAAATATTATCGCACTTCTCTCAACAGTCATTCTCATTCAGCCCTTTCTATTATCGTGTCCTGAAGCTCGGGAGCCAACCTTGTAAAGTATTCGCAGTACCCTCCGACCCTTACCATAAGATCCCTGTATCTTTCGGGATTTTTCTGCGCCTTTCTCAATTCGCTGGCACTGACCACGGTTACCTGGACCTGGAATCCCCCGCCAAGCAGGTGAGACTTGATCATATCGGAAAATTTCTTCCTTTCGGACTCCCCTGAAAGGAAGGATGAAGGCACATGGAGGTTTACCACAGCAGCACCTACGGCTTTCGAGAGATCCAGATTTAAGACGCTGTTAAGTATGGCAGTCGGCCCTTTTTTTGCCCTTCCCTGCATGGCCGCCAGGCTGTCCGCCACCGGAGTCCCGTCAAGACGGCCGTCCGGAGTCGCCATGCATTCCTTCCCGAACCTCAGATGGTACATCCATACGAGAAATCCCGGGTAGTACATTGAAAGTGGAGTCCGGTATTTTGTAACCTCCCCGCAAAAAAAATCGTACAGCTCGGAAGCGAGAGAATCAGGCTCCGGGGTATCGTTTCCATAATGGGGCATCTTGTTGAGGATTTTCTGCCTTAGAATTTCATATCCTTCGAAGTTATTCTCAACTGCTTTCATTATACCTTCAAGGTCAATTTCTCCCTTTTCATATACAAGATTCTTTATAGATATAAGTCCGTCCACCACATTGGCCATTCCCACGAGCTGGGGATAAACAAAATTGTATACCGCCCCTCCTTTTGTAATGTCCGTTTCTCTTTGAATGCAGTCATCAACTATGCAGGAGGAAAAAGGCTTGGGATCAAAAATCATCCGTCGCCAGATAAGCCTGTTCTGGGTTATTGCATTCTGTCTTACCTGGTATGCAAGCTGTTTTTTTACCGCCCCGACCAGTTTTTCCCATGTATTAAAATCTTCGAGTCTTCCGGTGTCAATTCCCGCAGGCTTTCCATGCCTGTCGCGCCCCCTGTACCATATGTATTCGAAGACCCTCGGAAAATTTATGTATGCAGATGTCACCCAGATGTAACCTTTGCCGGGTATGGTTATCTCCGTACATGTGGAATGCACAAACTCGCATGCATCTCCGGGGCTTACCCCAATACCCAGGAGCCCTTTTATGATGGTTTCATTCCCGAAAAGGGCAGGGTGGCCGAAACCAGAAGAAATCATTTCCATCGATTTCGTCCAGAGATATTCTTCGGAGTCCTTGCAAATGGCTATCCCGGGTGCGGGGTTTATGAGCCTGTTAGCATCTACCGCTTCGAGAATGAGACTCGTTACCTTGCCACAAAACGGGAGTCCGTCGGGAGTTGTTCCTCCAAGCATGATAGAGTGGGGGCTGAGAAGCCATTCGTTCGTTTTTGCGCAAAAATTTCTCATGAGGTACATGGCCCTTTCCATGCTGACCCTTCCGGCAGAAAGGTCGCTTTCAAGAAAGGGCTCCAGATACCTGTCGAGCCTGCCGAAAGAAGCCGGGGCAGGTATATCAAGGAGAAGTCCGAGGTATATGAAAAAAACAGACTGGAGCGCCTCGTGGAAACTGCCTGCGGGTTCCCAGGGAACCTTTGCACAGATACGGGCAATCTCGTCAAGCTCCTTTTTCCTGTTTCCAGCAGCGCCGTTTTCTGATAATTCTCCTGCCAGGAGCGAATACTCCCGGCAGAATTCCCTGAATGCCAGCATAGAATCCCTTGCGGCCTCAAGGAATTCTATCTTTTCCGTGTTTTCCGGGACTGACGGATCAAGCTCTCTGAGTTTCTTCTCCACTTCTGTATATGTGCCTTTAAGCCCATCCCGCAGTATTCTCGTGTAATTTGGAGCAAAATGTCCCGTGATACCGCCCTTCTTTATCTCTGAGGCATAAATGGCGTAATTCTTTCTGTATTCTTCATCCATTTCCCTGTCACGCTTTTCGTCCACGTCAGGAATCCAGCCGACTATCAGTTCTTCCGGGAATATTTTCTTTTCTATCTTTTTGAGGAGGGTGGCAAAGGCGGCGGCATTCTTGTGATAAAAAGAATCCGATGAAAAGGTCTCCTTGTAACTCTGGCCCTTCAGCGCATCGAAACCCTGGAAAAAATCATTGGTCATGTAAGCGCGCCGGCTTTTTATCCTTTTAACCAGAAGGTCTATCCTGTCATCCATGTTTTTTTGCCTCTTCCCATGTCCATTCGAAATTGCGCACGGGTTCCCATCCCAACATTTTTTTCGCCTTCCCGAGAGAATAAACCGCCCCTATGTAATAGGATTTATATCCCCTGTCAGTAAACCAATTTTTCACCCCGGGAAAATATCTCTCCGCAAGAAGCCATGGGTCGTGAGCGATATCAGAGTCTTTTGAGGTATAAGGCAGCTTGTTGGTTACGAAAAATGCCTCGAACATGGAAGGGATATCTGCCTTAAGGGCGGCTATATGGGCAGAAGCGATATCCTGGACGTTCATATGGTTTCCAAGCAGAGTCAGAGCCTGCTTCAATGGTTCTCTCTGCATGAAGGAACAGGGACGCAGGGCAATCGTACGGATATCGTGAGCCTTTGCAAAACATTTTCCCGTAACCTCCTGGCAGTACTTGGTGTATGAATATATATCTTCCGGGCTCTGTTGCATGTCTTCGGTTACGGGCCATGTTCCGGGCGGAAAAATTGATCCCGTGGCCGCGATACTGCTTGTAAGCACAATTTTTTTTATCCCGAGTTCCTTTGCCGCCCAATATACGTTCCATGTTCCCTTAATGTTGAAATCCATGTACTGAGCATGCGTGTATTTGTAAAGCGGATGTATAGACGCGCAGTGAATTATGACTTCCGCACCTTTCAGGGATTCCACGGCCTGATCCAGGATGCTCAGATCAGCCTTCCTTTTTTCCCTTACGGATGACAGGTTTTCTTTAACATCAATGCCTATGATATCGTCCATTCCCTCTTTTATAAGCATCTCGCATATAGTGCTTCCCAGGTGTCCCGCCGCTCCAGTCACAGCGATCTTCATTTGTCACCTCATTTTATTTGTCTGGTAGCCTCAGGTTATTGAAATCACGGCGTTTTCCCGCACTTTTAGTGAAGCCTTTAACCTCCACCATGAAAAGCTGAAGCCTTTTGTCCTGCCTGATTTATATCCTTTTTTTTTACACCATGCTGTGACTTATTACTGTCCAATATCGCCTCACCATGGTTTTTGGGCAGTCGAGAAAAGCGTTATGTCGTAAGCATTCACATTCTCAGGATTGGCAGCCGCAAAAAGTATGGCATCTGCGACAACTTCGGCCTTCATGAAATGCACGGGTGCAGGCCCGCCAGATGGATTTGTCATGGGGGTATCGGTAACTCCAGGGCATACCATACCCACCGAAATGCCGGTACCGGAACCGTGAAGTTCCCTTGCCACCGACTCCGTAAAACCCTTAACCGCGTACTTGCTCGCGTTATATGCGCCTGCGCTTCCGCTTTCGGTCCAGTGGCTTCTCACAGAACCGAGGTTTATTATCTTGCCGGAGCCATTCTTCTTCATAACGATTGCGGCATGCTTTGTACAAAGGAAAGCAGCCCACACGTTTACCTTCAGGCATTCAAGGAATTGATCTTCGTCCATGTTGAATATTGAGCCTCCGGCAACAAAACCCGCGCTGTTCACCAGTATATCCAGTCTGCCGCATTCTCTTTCAACCTTTTCAAAAAGTTTCGCCACAAATCCCCTGTCGGTTATGTCCCCGGGAACAGGTGTTATCCTGCCTTCTGATCCTGCTGCGTCGTTTACGAGCGAATCAAGATCGGTCGAAGTTCTTGCAACTGCAAAGACCGCTGAACCTTCCTTTGCAAAGAGTAGGGCAGTTGCCCTCCCAATCCCCTTGCCCGCTCCCGTTATCATTGATATCCTTTCGTTCAGCCTGCCTGCCATATGTCACCTCTTATTTTCAGGTTCAACCTTGTTCTTAAGTGTGCCTATGCCTTCTATCTCCACTTCAACAACATCCCCCTGCTTGAGGAAAATCTGGGGAGTTCGTGCAAAACCCACGCCCGAAGGAGTACCCGTCATTATGACTGTGCCGGGAAGAAGGGTCATCTGCCGGGAAACATATGAGACTATGTAGTTAATATTGAATATGAGGTCTGAGGTTCTCGCTTCCTGCATTACGGCGCCGTTTAACCTGGTCTGTATCTTGAGATTGCCGGGATCCAAATCGGTCACAATACACGGTCCCAGCGGCGCAAATGTATCAAAAGATTTGCCCCTTGCCCACTGCTTGTCAAATTTCATCTGGCAGTCCCTTGCGCTCACGTCGTTGCCGCATGTATATCCCAGAATGTAATTTCCTGCTTCTTTTTCGGAAACATTCTTTGCAATCTTCCCGATTACAATCACAAGTTCAGCTTCATAATCCACGGAACCGGGAGCTTCCATGGGCAGGTATATTTTCTGCAAGTGTCCTGTTGCGGATGTCGTCGCCTTCAGGAAAATCACCGGAGCGCAAGGAAGTTCCATCTTGCTTTCTCTGGCATGTTCCCTGTAATTAAGACCGAGCGCAATAATGTTGGGCGGTTCAACAGGAGGCAGAAATGTCTTCACACTGCCGGCAGAAACCTCCACACCCGTCTTAATCATCCTTCCATCGAGGGGAGAACCATCGGTTATGCATATCCTGTCCCCTTCCATTATCCCATAACTGCCTTTTTCATCAAGCCCTTCAACGATAACTCTTACAAGTTTCATATCCGCCCCTTTTTTATTTTCTGGCTTATTTCTTTAATTCAGCCACTGTTATAAGATATTAAAGTTTAAACTACAAAAATATCCGGGTCAACCGGGACCGCCTGCCGGGATTTAAATATGTTACAATAAATGTTGATATGAAACCGTGAAACCAATTTAGGAATGAATTAAAATGATGACCGGACGAGAAGTTGTTTTAAGAAGCCTTGAATTCAGCTGCCCTGAGAGGATTCCTCTGCTTGAAAAAGATCCTTTTGTCACGAGAAAAGATGCCGATATGGTAATTCTCTACTGGCGGCCACGTACGGGTTTCGTTCCTTTAAAATCCGGAATGGACGAATGGGGATGCATGTGGAAGAGCATGAATCCTGAAGCGGGAGACCAGGGACAGGTAGTGGAACATCCTCTTTTTGACTGGAAGAAAGCCTCCGGATACCTTTTCCCCGATCCCTTTGCGCCGGGACGCGTTGAATGGCTTGAACCATCTGTAAAGGATCTGCGAAAATCAGGCAAGTTCCTTTGCGGAAGTTTAGGCCATGGCCCCATGCATCTTATGCCCGACATCAGGGGCTTTGAAGGATATCTTACCGACATGGTAGAATACCCGGAAAGAACAGAATTTCTTCTTGACGGCATATTCAATTTTCTTACGGGTTTAACTCTCAGATACTCCGGGATGAAACTCGATGCAATATGGATATGGGACGACCAGGCAACCCAGAACGGTCTGCTTTTTTCTATTAAAACCTGGTGCCGATTCTTCAAACCGAGGTATACAAAACTTTTCGACCTTGCACACTCCCTCGGCATGAAAATCTTTATGCATACCTGCGGACATATCGGTGAACATCTGCCTCACCTGATTGATTCCGGTGTTGACGCGATAGATAATAAGCAACCCTCTCTCTGGATGGATTCCCCTTCAGCCGTCCTTGCAAAAGGCAGGATATCCTTCTCGACCTGCCTTGATATCCAGACTACCATAAACAACATTCCGCTTGAAAAAGTTGAAGAAGAAACAAGCCGTCTGGTAAGGAGACTCTCCATCCCTTCCGGAGGCTTTATAGGAACATGTTATTCAAGCAAAGATCTGGGAATACCCGTAGAAAAAACATACCGGATGATCAAATCCTTCAAAAATTTCAGATGGGATTAATGTATCCTTCCAATGTAGCGAATATCTTTAGCAACTGGTAATACCAGTCGTTGAACATCAGGCTGGAAGTTGTAAGCTGCAAGGATGCGCATACTTATTTTTTCACTAAGGTTATTCTGTATGCCTTTCAAACCGTAAATTCTGCTTACATCTGCATTCATCCTAAAATTTCTGTACCTGAAATCCAATGCTTGACAAAATTATTATTCATTATATAATGTAGATTATAAATATTTGTATTGGTATTACCAGTACAAAATGTCATGGAAAATAATGATGTCTTTGCTGCAAAAAAGGATGACAATAAAACCATCACAGACAGGGTGATGCATCAACTCCTGCAACATGTAATATTATCCGGCCAGAAGCCCGGAAGCCTGCTTCCTTCAGAAAGGGAATTATGCAGGTCTCTCTCCATAAGCAGGCTCCCCGTAAGGGAAGCCCTCGCACAGATGAAGATCCTCGGAATTATCAAATCAGTCAGGGGCAGTGGTAACCGGTTATGCGATATCAATACCAGAAATCTTTTCAAACAACTCTCTCCCATATTGTGCTACCAGAAAGAAGTTGCCATAGAGGATATTCTCCAAACGATAAAGATGTTGGAGACAACCCTGGCACAAGGCGCCGCATTTTCCAGAAAAAAAGCGGACGTCGGAAACCTGAGAGAATGCGTAAAAAGATTGAAAAGAAAACCTGATGATAAAAACGAAATTTTTTCAGTCGAAATGGAATTTCTTTCCTGCATGGGACTTTCCATGGAGAATCCTTTGATAAGCATGATAATGGAATTGGTCCAAGCTATATTCTTCGAAATGAAACACCTTCTGCCGGATATCAGAGAATACTCGGATATTTCTATAGACTTTCACGAAAACCTGCTCCATGCAATAGAAAGAAAAGACGTTCAGAAGGCTGGAATGCTGGTGGAAAACTATATCGACAAACTTTATGTCAGGATAGTATCCGGCGCTTGCGCCAAGACAAATCAGTCCGGGAAGAAAAAGAATGAAACAGATGAAATACACGATATGGTTCACCTTTGACACAATAGTTTTTCAAAACATATCAAATGGAAAAATCGAAGGAAAATTAAATGGAATACAAGAAGAAGTTGTCGAAAGCGTTCATAAAAGAACCTGAAAGAAAAGTTGAATTGATAGGGGAATATGACGTTGTGGTCGTCGGAGGCGGACCGGGAGGGTTTCCCGCGGCAATCGCCGCCGCAAGGCAGGGTTGTAAAACTATCATTATTGAACGGTACGGGCTTTTCGGAGGATTGTCAACGACAGGGTTGATGGGACCCATTTTTGGTTTTGCCTTCGGAAAAATCAAGAACTCCATTCTCGGAGGAATACCCGTTGAAGTGATAAGAGGATTACAGAAACTGGGCGGCGCACCCGGCGATAAACATATACGCTGGAGTTCAATAAACTTTGATCCTGAACTCATGAGACATGTTATTGACCGAATGGTCCAGGAGTCCGGTGTCAATATTCTTCTCCATTCGCTTGCCGTGGGAACGATAAAGAAAGGGAACAGGATTGATGCCGTAATCCTTGAAAACAAGAGCGGGCGCATGGCCGTGAGGGGAAAGGTCTTCATTGACGCAACGGGCGACGGGGACCTG
>JAKPNC010000026.1 GCA_029548585.1 bacterium
GCCGTCCACGTATTCCATGATAATGGCGTACTGTTCGTTATACTTCCCGAAATTGTGAACCTTGACAACATTGGGATGGTTGAGAGACATTGAAATCTCTGCTTCCCTTTCAAACTGGCTCACGAGCTTCCGCCTGTCGGCCGACTGGTCCTTGAGGGAAAGTATTTTTATCGCAACTATCTGGCCGTAAGGAGGTTTCGCCATAAAGGAAGAAGCCTTGTATACCTTGGTATACATGCCTCCGCCAATGACCTCCTGAAGCTTGTATCCGCCGAAATCTCTTGCTCTCATATTATATTACGGGTTTGTCGAGGTTAATGATCTCCATGTCGTCTATATCCCTGACTTCCTTCCCCAGTTCGCACAGAGCTATCTTCCTGTCTCCCTTTCTGTCTTTCACATAAGCCGCAGATGTAAATATCGTGAGGCATCTGTTGCCGAACATCCTTTCGGGAGCGAGGGGATCGTGTCCCCTTACAAGTACGTTAAGTTTGAGCCTTTCCATTACTGATTCGAAATAATCCCTTCCGAATTTAGGTCTGCCCAGGAAAGAGCCGAGAAGACTGCCCCGCCTATCCCTGAAATCCCCCCATATGATGCGGTTCCAGTTTTCGTCGCCATCCTTTATATCTTCGATCTCCTCAATACGGCTTACATCGGGCAGTGCCCCGTGGAGCGCCAGGAAACCATTGCCCACGGCGGCAAGGGGCAGAGTGGAAAACTTTTCGCAATATGAATCCCTCTCGGCTTCCGGAAGGGAGCTCCAGAAATCTGAAGGGCTGCATTCCCTTATCCTGTTCATTTCGTGGTTTCCGGCAAGAAGAAAAAGGTTGTCGTTTTCCTCCTTCATCTTCAGAAGGAAATCTATATTTTTTCTTGAATCCTTCCCACGGTCAATGTAATCTCCAAGCATGACTATGAAATGGTCTTTTTTCCCAAGGTAATTTCCAAGTATGAGCCTCGAAGCCTGGTAATCCCCGTGGGTGTCTCCGACAAAAACCGCGCATCCCTTCTCTGGAAGCCTGATATATCTAGCCATGGTACGATGAATCCATGCCTTCTATTCTGCGGCTGGCGCTGCCGGAACTTCGGGGAGAGCCGGCGCTGCAGGGGGCGGAGCTGCTTGTTCCTTCATGGCTTCTTCCTTTATGATGCTCCTGGTAGTAAGCCTTCCCGGAACGGTAGCAAGCACGATTGAATTGATAATGAATAGAATGGCAAGAATGGCAGTCATCCTGTTTAGTATGGCAGAAGTTTCAGCCCCGAAAACCGTCTCCATTCCTCCCCCCCCGAAAATATTCGAAAGAGACGAGCCTTTTCCCGACTGGAGCAAAACGGCGCCTATTAGAAGCAGGGAAACCACCACGTGCAGGATGAGCAAAAAAAGATACATTTGAAGCCTCCTTTGACAAATAACTCGTTATATAACTCCACCCATCACGGGTGAAAGTCTTAAAACCAGGCAATGCGCCTTGAAGCATTTTTCGCCAGACCTGCCCGGATCAACTGTAATTCACTATTCCCATGAAGGAATCAAGCTTCAGGCTTGCCCCTCCCACCAGGGCGCCGTCTATGTCATCCTGCCTCATCAGGGAATTCACGTTTTCCGGCTTCACGCTTCCCCCGTAAAGTATCCTGACGGCCATGGACAACTCCCTTCCGTAAAGATTTGAGAGCATCTGCCTTATGAAAAGGTGTACTTCCTGGGCCTGTTCCGGCGTTGCTGTAAGTCCCGTTCCTATGGCCCACACCGGTTCGTATGCAACAACGAGCATATCCGGACGATCATAACCGGAAAGGCCATTTTCAACCTGGGAACGGATAACATCGAAAGTCTTGCCTGCCTTCCGTTCCTCTATCTTCTCACCTACACAGAGTATCGGAGACATTCCATATTCCGATGATATCCTGACCTTTCCATTCACGGTTGAATCGTTTTCCCCGAAGATGTTTCTCCTTTCGGAATGACCGCAGATAACGTACTCAACTCCCGAATCCCTCAGCATGGCAGGAGAAATCTCGCCGGTAAACGCTCCTTCCTTCTCGGTATGCACGTTCTGCGCGCCAAGACTCACGGGAGCGTCCTTAAGAATCTCCGCCGCAGGGTAAAGAGAAGTGAATGGAGGACAGACAAGGACTTCCCTGTCATTGTATTTCACGGTTTCCATGGCCAGCTTTTTAAGAAAATCAACCGACTCGCCGGGGGTTTTATACATCTTCCAGTTGCCTGCAATCAGACTCTTTTTCATTTGGCTTTTCCTTCGTGTCTTTCCACGTTTTACTTTTTCAGAACCTCAATACCGGGAAGGGTCCCCTTTTCAAGGAACTCAAGGGAAGCGCCTCCTCCTGTACATATATGAGACACCTTGTCTTCAACTCCGGCCTTCTTGACCGCGGCTACGGAATCCCCCCCGCCAATGACAGAAAAAACGTCAGCGGCGGCTATTGCCCTGGCCACTTCCATGGTACCCCTTGAAAACGGTTCTATCTCGAAGATCCCCATGGGGCTGTTCCAGAAGATCGTCTTTGCCCTGTTGATACAGTCGATATACTCCTCTATGGCCTGGGGTCCTATGTCAACCCCGATCCAGTTATTGGGAACCGTGCCCCTGTCAGTTGCAAAGAAGTGGGCATCAGGAGATATCCTGTCAGCTATGATATGGTCCAGGGGCGTATGAAACTCCATGTGCTTCTTGTTTATCGCCTTGATGATCTCTTTTGCAGCCGGCACGGCTTCGGGCTCAACCTTGCAGTCGCCGGTTTCCCAGTTCTTTGCCTTTATGAAGGTATAGGCCATTACTCCGCCGGTTATTATTGTATCCACCTTGTCAAGGAGGTTTGTGATCATCCCTATCTTGTCGAGAACCTTTGCGCCTCCGAGAATCAGCAGAAAAGGTTTCCGTGGATTATCAAGCAGCATGGAAAGCGCCTTTATTTCTCTCTGTATAAGGTACCCGCATGCCGCCGAATCCATGTGTTCAATTATCTGGTAGATTGATGCATGCTTCCTGTGGCAGGTGCCGAAAGCATCGTTCACGTAAGAGTCCGCAAGGCCGGAGAGCTTTTTTGCGAAATCCTTGTCCCCGTCTTCTTCTTCCTTGTGAAACCTGAGGTTCTCGAGCATGAGGATCTGGCCTGCCTTAAGACCGGATGCTTTCTTTTCCGCGTCCGGACCTATGCAGTCTTCTGAAAAGATCACATCTTTTCCCAGCAGGGTAGCAAGCCTTTCCCTGACAGGTTTCAGGCTCATCTCCGGCACCGTTTTGCCCTTGGGCCTTCCCAGGTGGGATGCTATTACGAGTGAGGCCCCCTTGTCAAGGAGATAATTTATCGTGGGAAGAGCAGCCGTTATCCTTGTATCGTCGGTAATAACTCCATTTTCAATGGGCACGTTGAAATCAACCCTGAGGAATACCCTTTTGCCCTTGTAATCCTTATCTTCTATCGTTTGAAGTTCCATCTGTTTCTCCCGTTTTCATTAAAGCCGGAAATAGGAGGAAAAGAGCCGGCCTTTCTTCATCCCTTTCCACATCCTTTCGCCGTCCTGGGATTCAGCCCTTGTTTACCATGTACTTCAAAAGGTCTACAACCCTGCAGCTGTATGCCCATTCATTGTCATACCACGCCACAACCTTGACCATGGTGCCTTCCACCAGGTAGGTTGAGAGGGCATCTACTACTGCGGAATTCGGATTTTTTGTATAATCTTTCGAGACAAGGGGCTCTTCGCTGTAACCGAGAATGCCTTTAAGGTAAGTTTCGCTGGCATTCTTAAGGGCATCGTTTACGCTTTTTACGTCGGCCGGTTTTCCGAGTTCTGCAACCAGGTCAACAACTGAGACCGTGGGAGTGGGCACTCTCATCGAATAACCGTTCATTTTTCCTTTAAGTGATGGGATGACCTTTCCGATTGCTTTTGCCGCACCTGTTGTGGTGGGTATCATGGAAATGGCGGCCGCCCTTGTTCTTCTCAGGTCCTTGTGAGGCAGGTCAAGAATCCTCTGGTCGTTTGTATACGAATGTATGGTG
>JAKPNC010000030.1 GCA_029548585.1 bacterium
ACGGCAAGCAGGCGCAGACCTCCCAGTCCTACTCGGACTGGGCCATATACACCAGGCCGTTATGGGCCGGAAGCGAAACAACGGGGCTTTCAAACCTGTACAACGGTAACATGCTGCCTGCCGACCAGCCGGATCCCAAGCCCGTTTTCGTGACGGCGGGCTCGTTCATCTTCAGGGGCATCTCCCCCGAATCGGGAGACTCATACCTCTATTACACCGTCTTCAACACCGTAAGCCCCTACCTCATGCAGATCAGCGGCACCCTTGACGCTTCATGCCACTTCTACTTCCTTCCGCGGCCAAAGCCTGTCCAGATTGCCTATATCAGGGACGGGCAGGTCCGCCTTGTCGACCACAGGGGCAATGATATCCAGCTCACAGACACGATCAACACCAACGACGATCCCTCGTTCGATTTTACGGGTACGCTCATCGCCTATTCCGGCAACGGAATCTGGATCATGAAGGCAAACGGAACGGACTTCAGGCAGGTGGAAACATCGTTTGCGGCAAGATACCCGGCATTCTCCCCGGACGGCAGGTGGCTGGTATACGTGAAGGATAAGGATATATTCGCCCGGAGGACAGACCTTTCGACGGAACCCCAGAGGCTGACCTTCACATCCACTCTCGGGGAATCGGACCTCTCATTTTCTCCTTTGGGCGACAGGATACTTTTTACCAGGATATCGGGCGGGATATCGGGCATCCACGTCCTTCCGGTAACCCTTTTTGACACATATGTAAGCGTCAACGGAGACCCGGTCAACCTCACATCGGAAGACGTGTGCAACAACTACCATCCCTCCTGGTCAGGCTCCGGAAGTAAAATAATATACATATCAACCATCACGGGTTCCCCCGCGATATTCATAATGGATTCCGATGGAGAAAACCGGCAGCAGTTGCAGCTTCTGCCGGTTCCGGCAAACCCGGCATTCCCCTTCTTTTCGCCGTACCCTGAAGAAGAGAAGATATCATACCTGAATAACACCTTAGTGCGCAC
Source organism: bacterium (assembly GCA_029548585.1). GTDB lineage: Bacteria > Ratteibacteria > UBA8468 > B48-G9 > JAFGKM01 > JALNXB01. The sequence continues at coordinate 1,007 of JAKPNC010000030.1, forward strand.
GGCGGACCTCGTGAAACAGGGAGAAACGAACACCGGCATAGAGACTACCAGGAAGTTCTCGTGGGCGAGATACCGCTCAGGCAGTCTCGAGGCGAGCCGCCAGTTCCTGATGAAACAGGCGGACCCGTCAATGGGATTCGTCTACAATACAATCATTACTCCCAACGAGCTCAATCCCGTGTCCAACATAATACTGACCGAGACGATCCCGTCCCTTCCGGATGCCTCTGTAAACTGGGTGCTTGAATCCGCATACTGGAACGGGCAGGAGTGCATGCCTTCAAACGGAGCCACCACGGGAACCCTGAAATGGATTCTCGGAACTGAAATGCCCGTTGCCGAAGGCGAAGAGGAAATCATAGGCGGCATGATGTCCCTTACCCTGAAACTGACCGGGGACGGACCTGCCGGAAGCATCAGGAGCATTAACGGAAACGTCGTTGCCGGAGACAAGATCTACACGGTCTCAGGGGACGCGTACGTTACCATAGGCAACCTCGTGATGCCGCCCGACACCGACGGAAACTGGATGATCGACGACTTCGAACTGCTCCTTGCTATAGATTACTGGGCGACAAACAGCCGCATAAACGGGTGGCCTGTTGACACAGAAGATTGGGATATGTACCTTCTCCTCGTGATAGATTTCTGGGCAAACGACGGGTATGAATACGTGCCGGGGGAAGGCAGATGGCGAAAAAGTTAACAAGATCTATTTAACTGCATTTTTATAAAAGTTTTTGGCTGTTTTCTCAGGAATAGACCCTGAACGAAGAGATCTCAGTATTACCTCCTTACCTCCTCCCTTCTGAGGGGAGATATGGATAAGGGATAAAACAAAAGAAAGATAACCCCTCACGGAGAGGGGCAAATGGGTATTCTCCCGGAAGAGAAATAAAAAATTTATACAGGAATAATCATCGACACAAGGAACAAATTTATCACTACATATAGGAGAGAAAATGGGTAAGATGAAAATATTTGCGGTAGCAGCTTCAATGCTTTTATTCTTCCTCGGCACGGCTTCAGCTCAGCAGGTTGCCGGTGAAAGAGACCTCCCGGACGTATATACCCCCGGGGCAAATATCAACGTCATCCTGAATATAGACGTACAGGAAGGCAACGAACCCAACGGCCTCATAATAAACGAGACTCCGCCTTCCGGATGGTCTATAACAGAATCCAATCCTCCCTTTGAGAGCGTCGTTTCCGGCGTCTACAAGTGGGTATTTTTCGGAGGAAACGTACAGGATGTTGTCATCACCTATACCGCCAGCGTGCCTTCGACGTCTTCCGGCCAGCAGGTATTTGCCGGAAAGATAAAGTATAACGACACCCTCGGCAATCCCGTGGAGAACGATATAACAGGGGACTCGTCGATACTTACAACAACACCCTCTATCATAGCTCTCGCTCCTCCTTCTCTCGATTTCGGCCTCGATCTTGTCAGCCTGCCCTTCTCGGTAACCAACACGGGCGGGCCCAACCTCCAGTGGAATGCCGAGACAACCCAGGGTTGGCTTACAATAACGAGGACAAGCGGAGTTCTTGGAAGCGGCCAGAGTGAAATTATAACCGCCAACGTAAACAGGACAGGGCTTGCCACGGGCACCCACCTTGGAAACATCAACTTCACCAGCACCGGAGGAAACTCAACCATACCCGTCACTCTGATAGTCGGCCAGGTCTCCCCCGTCCAGAGTTTCTTTGCATATCCTGCACTGGGAGGCGCCATACTTGTATGGGAAAATCCTGCCAACTACACTGGAACGATCATCTTCAGGAAAGCCGGAACGGCCATGACTGCAGATCCCCAGAACGGGATATACTACGGCACGCCGGGAAACCCTGACGGATACCCCACTACGGTTGGAGGCGGCACGTGCATATTCAAGGACACCACCGGGATTAACTTTTTATTCGACGCCACTGCTGTTGGTACGACATACTACAGGATATACAGCTACTCGGACATAAATTATTCATCCCACATCCAGGCAAGCACGTCTCCTTCGCAGGTCCTCAGGATAGGCACAATAAACAACTTCGGGCTCGAGTACCTGTTCAATGTCATAGGAACGGGTA
>JAKPNC010000050.1 GCA_029548585.1 bacterium
TCGATTGGCGGTCCAATAACCGTTGAATGGGGAGATGGCACACAGAACACATTCTCCGGAGAGGAACAGCGGTATGTGAAAGATTACGGGAAATCTTTCACCGGCAAAGTGACAGTAAGAGTACCTGAAGGAGCGGCCGTCACCGGCTTCCGTATGGAAACATCTGGTGCGAAAGTCCGATTCGCCCTTGCTGACCTGCCGAAGAAGTTGACATACCTGCACTGCGGCGGACTGAACTCTGTCTACGGCAACCTTAGTGATCTGCCCCCTGCTATGGACTATTATTACTGTGAGGGGAACAATACCGTGACAGGAAACCTGAAGGATCTTCCCAGGACACTTCGCAACTTCAACACTCATGGCCGCAATACCATACGGGGAGATTTCAGCGACCTGCCCCCGGGACTGACCTTTTTTCGCATAGCCGGGCGCAACACTGTACAAGGAGATATAGCCTCTTTGCCGCAAAGTTTAACCTTCTTCCTCTGTGCCGGCGGAAGCAATGTAACCGGAGACATTTCAAAACTGCCGAAAGGATTGACCAGTTTCTATTTTGCAGGCAACGGCATGTTAACCGGGGATATAGCCTCCCTGCCGGCCGGACTGACGTCTTTCCACTGCGCAGGTATCAACGCTGTCAACGGAGATATTTCTAAATTGCCGGCTGGACTGGCATCCTTCCACTGCGCAGGGTCTAACACCGTCAGTGGAAGTATTGCGAAACTGCCGGCCGGACTGACATCCTTCCACTGCGCAGGGTCCAACACTGTCAGCGGAGACATTTCAAAACTCCCGGCCGGACTGACATCTTTCCACTGCGCCGGCTTCAATACCGTAAGCGGCGACATTTCGAAACTGCCGCAGAAAATAACCTATTTTTACTTTGCCGGCTCCGGCATCCTGGAAAGGTACAACGCCGGCAGGAAATGGAGTCCGAAGATGAGTTGCGTGCATATCCAGCTGCCTGAAGGCCGCGGGATAAACACCGAATCAGTGGATGCGCTCCTCGAAGACCTGGCGCAAACGACGTGGGCAGGGGAAAAGAAGGTGTGGCTGGCCGGCAACAACGCCCCGCGTTCAAGCGCCTCTGACTCAGCGGCTGCCAGACTTGAGGCAATGGGCGTCACCCTTTTTTGCAATGTCAAAAAAGAGGCCGCCCGCATTGACAACTCCAGGGAAGAACCACAAGCGGCCGGCGCTCACCTGAGAGAACTCTTCGTTGCTCCGGGCGGTTCAGACAGCAACCCGGGAACGGCCGAACGGCCTTTTGCGACAATAAGTAAAGCGGCAGAAACAGCGCGCGCAGGAGACAGGGTACAGGTAAGAGCCGGCATCTATCGCGAACGGGTAGTCTTTCCCCAGTCCGGAGAACCCGGCAAGCCAATCGTTTTCACCGGTGAAAGGGGAAAAAACGGGGAATGGCTGACGGTCATAGACCCGGGCGTGCTTGTGACGGGATGGAAACCTGCGTCCGAGGTCGGACCGGGAGTTTACAAGACGGATGAACTGCCGTTCAATCCCCTGTCGATGAACCTCGACGGCCAGCACCTGGCACGGATCGCCGACCGCTGGATGCAATTGGACAAGGGGACGCCTCCACCGGTTGCGCCGCTGCCTCAGATAGGCAATTACCTCGAACGGGAGCGGGAAAAGTTTGGCGGCTTCTCCCATTTACGCCTGGCCCCGGATGCGATAACCGACCTGGGACCGGTCCGCGGGGGCAAGATATGTTACTGGGACGGGGTTGAGGTGCTATACGGATACCTGGACGGGGTGACTTACATCCGGTTCCGGAACGGGGACGACCCAAGAGGGAAACAACTGGCTGCAGCAGGACCAGGCCCGGCGGTGCTCATCGACAACCGCAGCCACCTTGTGGTACGGGATTTTGAAATGCGCGGCGCGGAGCTTTCGCTGGTCATCCAGGGACGCGAAGCGGCCAATAACATTATTGAACACAATTACATGATGAATGGACGGGGACGGATGCTTGTCACGCGGGGAGCGTCCCGAAACATCATCCAGAACAACAAAATGACCCTCAATTACATCGGTCACCGTCCAGGTGTGACAAACTCTCATATTTACCAGGAGTTCAAGCACCTGGTCGGGGGCAACATGTCAGACGACCAGGGCATCACAGTATCGCAGGCAGGGCCGGACAACGTCGTCCGGGACAACCGGCTCGACAAGGGGCTGATAGGCATCGCGGTCAACGAAACTCTCCGGGCCAGGGTATACCGCAACGTAATAAGCGGAATGTCGAGCATCGGACTCATCACCGAGCGTGGCGCCTACGACTGCATGTTTTACGATAACCTGCTCTTCAACAACGGCATAAACACCCGCATCCATGATTACTGGGCTCCGGGATATCCCCGGAGGGAATACCACTTCCGCAACATCTCCCTGCTCGGTTCAGGCGGCTGCCACGTGTTTGTCCACCACGACAAGCCGGCTGAAGAGCCGGATAACGAGATGCACCACCCGGAAATTTTTTTATATCACAACACCTATGTCGGCGGCGGTGAGAATTATGGCGGCGTGCACGTAACCGTGATGTACAATTACTGGCACATGGTCCTGCTCAACAACGTTTTTTCCAAGCGCGGACGGTCTCTCGCCGAGTGGTTCTACTGGGAAAACCCGGAGATGATGGCCGCGGCCGACCACAACTGGCTGGCGGCGCCGGCAGGCCGTAAAAACCCTGCGTTCAAGCGGCCTGCATGGTTCGGAGAGCATAACATCACCGGCGAGGGACGCCTTCTCTGGCCGGAAGGTACACGCGATTTCATAATTCCGGAGTCAAGTGCGGCGCGGGGTGGAGGCATAGATTTATCCAGGCCGTTTTCCATCTGCGGGAGAAATTATCCTGCCCTGCCCGGCATGGAACCCGGCTATTTTTCAGGCAGCGCGCCTGACATGGGCGCCTTGCAACGCGGACAAACACTTGATCCTGTCATGGCCAGGGAACTGCCGGCGAAGTGAAGAAACTGAGGGGGGCTTTATTTGTCCTTCTACCCTTGGGGAAAAAGGATGAGGGGGTCTTTTTTTCGTCACTCTAACGAAAATATGACAGGGTTCACCGAATATTTACTGAATACACTACCAGTTTTCAACACAAAGGGAAGATAAAATGACCAAAGCAAAAGTCAGATATCTGCCGGTCAAGATTAAAGGAAGGCCTGGATTCAAAATGGCTTACTGGGATATAGATTCGGGCAAAGAGGGGCCATGCCTTCTTGTGACTGCGGCTCTTCACGGTAATGAAGTGCAGGGCAGCGAGGTTATAAGGAGGTTCTGTCCCGTCGCTGAAAAGAGTATTATCAGGGGGCGCATGATCCTGGTTCCCTTTGTCAATCTCCCTGCCTTATGGAACAGGAGACCCCACATAATATCAACTCTCGCAGAGCCGAGGGGACAACTTGAGAAAAAGAAAGTCAAGAATAAAGTCGTGCTTATGCCAAAAGACCCGATGGTCAACATCAATCGCACATGGCCGGGCGATCCCAGGGGAAACGAATCCCAACAGTTAGCCTGCATAATATTTAAAGGAATATTTGAGCAGGCAACTCATAATATAGATTTGCATTGTTATAACCGGTTTACGGGTGCCGCAGCTATTCCAGAAGGTTGTGAGAAAGCAGTAAATTTTGCAAAACTCAGCGCTTTCCCTTTTTTAAGGCAGTCAGCCAAACCTCTTGATTTGAGCAAAGAGTTCAAGGGTACTGCCCCGCTTTCTGATTGGTTCAATTTGAACGGGCGTACTGCTTTCACGGTAGAATTTTCAGGACAATATGTGGTGTTGGAAAAACAAGTCAGGATAGGAGTGAGGGCATTGACCAATTGTTCAAAACACCTGGGGATGTTCAGAGGAAAACCTGAAGGACTGGAAAAGACCGTTGTTATTGAACAGAATTTACTGAAGATGGTAACAGCTCCTTTTGGAGGCCTTTTCATTGAAAATGGTTTGACTGCAGGGGATTTTGTTAAAAAAGGCAGTGTGATAGGATGGCTTTTTAGCGACAGGAGTCTGAAAACAAAAGAGATAAAAGCTCCTGTAGACGGATATCTTTACGCGTACGGGCATCGCAAACCACTCTGCGACGTTGACCTGGCGGCAATGCATCCTTACGCCGACAGGGGCGACAACCTGGCGGTGATAGTGAAATCGTCCCAAAAGAGGTAGCGCGGACGGATTCCTATCTGCATTCCAGAAAAAGCGTCCCATGAGCGGCCGCGTTAATAATATTAATAAGTTTGCACATTAAATGCATTACAGGTCAGATAAAATATCCTGTACATTGCAGGCTTGAGGAGAACCTTTTCACATTTTAATACCCGGCATCACCGAAACCTTTCTTAAACTCTATTTCATATTTACCGTTTACGATATACCAATCAACAGGAGTTCCGGCCACCGAACGATTTATCTGGGATATCAACATGAATTGGTCAGGGTTCAAAGATTCCACATGTCCGTCCACAAAAAGGAAATTGGCTCTCCCCCCATGCCTGAAATGTATATAACCGTCCGTATTGGTTGGATAACAACTGTAAAATTGCTTTCTGTTGAGGAATGCGTATGCACCGGTCTGCTTAAGGGCTATACTGTCGGTAAAAATCCACATCCTGGATGATGATTTACTCTTTCTAAGCGCATCAAGATTAAAATAATGGGTAGCTGCTCTCATAGGATAAGACAAAGTCATGTAATTTGCCCCGTAAGCCGAATATACATAACTGTCATATTTTTCTGTCGGGCAGTATACAAGACTCTTAGGGATAAAGTCTTTATACAGGTTATTGGCAATGAATGTAGGGATAAGTCCTTCGTAATTCTCATAATAGAGAAGCAAACTTGTCCCCAGTTGCTTGAGGTTATTCATGCAGACAGCCGATTTGGCTCTGGCTCTCGCCTTGCTTAAGGCAGGAAGAAGCATTGCCGCCAGTATGGCTATGATGGCTATAACCACAAGAAGTTCTATAAGAGTAAATCCTTTACTATTCTTTTTCATTTTCTTCACCTCGCTTTATCATGCAACCCACTTATCACTATATCATCATAAAATCAGGCGTTGCAGGTCGCTATCCTTACGTTTTTTTAGCCCGTTACCAGTATTTATATGAAAGAAACAATGGCCTGTTTCCATAACCGGCGCTCGGTTTTGTTAAGTTAGCACCACTGCCAACGCAACCACCAACGTTCGGAATCTCGGATACATCCGGTAAATATGCCCTTCCGTAAGTACTGCTGACCCATAATGTATTCGGTCTCGAATTTACAAATCTCACACTGCCGTCAACATAAAGCACGTTGATTCCCTTGGCGCCGTGGTTACTGGCGTTATCTGAAAGCCACCATTGATACCAGTAATGTGATTTCGGGTCGTCCGTCATAATGGCAGTGCTGGAATGGGTCTGAAGGTTCAGCCCGAGAGCGTAAGTATAAGAGCAGCTTGACTTCCCCTGCAATGCAGCGGTGTACTCTGATATCGGAGAATTATAATTTGCCTGGACGGCCCTGTAAAGCGCGCCCGGAACTGTATCAGGTTTGTCTCTCGAATAACCCGGACAGCAAAAAAGCTTGTAATCCTTTATATACTGGGTACTTTCAAAATCGGGTGTTGACGGGTCAGTCTGCCCTGTCAGGAGCGCAAGAGAAATGTTCGGTTTTGATGATATGTATCCTGAACTCCAACCGCCATGACTGCTCCATATTGCCGCATCGTCAAAATCACGGTTAGGAAACCATCCCCCCCAATCGTTGGCGTATATAATAAGGGCAATTCCCAACTGTTTGAGATTGCTCATGCACGCCGCTGCCTTCGCCCTTTCTCTTGCTTTAGTCAGGGCAGGAAGAAGCATTGCCGCAAGTATTGCTATTATGGCTATAACCACAAGAAGTTCAATCAGGGTAAATCCGTTATTCTTTTTCATTCTTTTCACCCCCTTGAAATGAAATGCCTGGTTACAGAAAAAGCATTACTCAACTATAAGAAATTTATCACATCTTATTCAAGTTGTCAAGTGGCAGAAAAAAGATTTCAGGACTACAGGTCTCAAGGCGTTCAGTATAACAGCGTGGTTTTGAAAGTTTCTGAATAATTAAATCCATTACACCTGAATTTCAGCAAAAGAACTCTCACGGACACACCCCGTGGATGTCTGCGAAGGGAGCAAATTTAAAACTGAAAAATTTGAAGTATTTATTTCTGATCTGCCAATGATATAGAATCTCCCATCAACTCCACAACTGATGGTGGTTGCACCCCAGTGGTCGTGTATAGTGCCAAACTTTTTTCATATCAATATGCAAATGGTAACGGTTCCTCTTCATTCTACCAGCATTGTCAGAAAAAATTTCCCATATGGGCGGGCAGCCTCCTGTAACTGCTACCCTGAGGACAACTGCGCCTGATAAATGGGAACGGCAGAATACATACGAAAATTTCCCTTGACAAATTTAAATAGAGTGGTAAAATGTTTAATATGTCAAATATGTCAAGAATATCAAGCAAGGAAAAGCCTTATCTTAGAACGGGGGAAATAGCCCAGATATGCCATATATCAAGGGCAACTGTTTTTAACTGGATAAAAGCGGGGAAGCTTAAGGCATCCCGTGTCCCCGGCGGCAAATACGAGATATTCCGCCCGGACTTCATGGATTTCATGAAAAAGGCCAACCTGCTTACACTCGTGAAAGAACCTTTCCTATATCAAAGGGAAACACGCATATTGATAGTTGACGACCAGCCTGAAGTAATTAAAACCATAAAGATTTTCATGGAAGGCAGGAAACCCTATTTTCATGTTGAGGGAACCACAAGCGGCTTCGAAGCCGGACAACTTATTTTTTCCTTCAAACCCGATATTGTAATCCTTGACCTGATAATGCCCGGAATCGACGGCTTTGCCGTATGCAGAAAGATAAAATCCGACCCTATGACAAAAGATATCATGGTAATCGCAGTAACCGGCTTTAACAGCCCTGAAAACAGGAAGAAAATTGAAAATGAAGGGGCATCCTTTTGCATGGCAAAACCCTTGAATTTCAATGAACTTTTGGACAGAATAGAAAAGTTAACAGAAGAAATAGATAGTTAAATTACGGGAAAAGGGCATCTTCTGGAAGAAGACAGGCTCTATCATATACCCTTGAAAACATCAAATGGAAAAAGTGGTTATGAGGAAAATACCCCCTGTTTCAAAAGGTTTAAGAACAAAGACAGGAGGAAAGGGTAAAGATGAAACCAAATGACCTCCAGGCAAAAATGGCCAGGCTGGAAACAGGCGACCATCTCTGCCTGATATATGATACAGACGAAGAATACAGGGAAATTCTGGCATCCTACATCTTTCAGGGGCTTAAAAAAAAGGAAAAAGTCATTTATGCCGCCGAAAAAAGGAAAGCCTCTGCTATCGAGTCTTATTTAAAGGAAAGAATCCCAGGTGTTGGTCGTTACCTTGAAAATAAAGATCTTCTTATCCTCCCATCAAGTTCATACCTTCACGAAGGACGTTTTAATCCTGACAGCATCATACAAATCCTGAAAGACAAAATGGAAAGAGCTCTATCTGAAGGATACTCTGCCCTGAGGGTAACCGGCGATTTGAGCTGGGTACTGAAAAAGAAAACGCTGTGGAAAAGCGTGATGGAATATGAAACGAAGCTTAATACTTTTTTCCCGGGCAGCAAGGCGATTGCATTGTGCCAGTACGACCGCCGGGAATTCAGCGGCAAGGCTCTCATAGATGTTCTTTCAACACACCCAAAAGCAATATTGGGCTCGGATGTCATGGAAAATATCTATTACATGCCTCCCGAAGAGCTGACCTCAAAACAGTTGGCGGACTTCAGGTTCAACCGGCGTATTGAGGTATTGAAAGAATTGAAGCAGGCAAAGAATGAACTTTCGGAAAAGGAGCAGGAAATATCCAGGATAGAAAAGGATTTCAGGGAAAGTGAACGGTATAACATGACCCTGGCCGATTCAGAAACGAGGCTCATTATAGCGTTTAACACAAGAATGAAGGCCGATTATTGCAACCTTCCCTGGCGTCTTTTCACCGGGCGGGCTTCAAAAGAAGAAAAAGGAGACGGGTGGCTTGAAAATATGCACCCGGACGATATTGCCGGGAGCCGGGAAGCTATAAGGAATGCTTTTGAATCGCGTGAAAATTTTAATTTTCTCTGCCGGATAAAACGGAAGGACGGCATATACAGATCGCTGCAGATCAACGCCTCACCCAGGTTTAACAGAAACGGCAAGTTTACCGGTTATACAGGATACTGCATCGATGTCACTGCCGGAGAGCAGCTTGGTTTCATGAACCGGCTGCTGGAAACAATAAAAGAAATAAACCATTTCATTTTCAATACGATAAATCTCGATGAGGAGACTTTACTCAATAAAGTCTGCGGAATACTCCACGAAACAGGAATTTATTCACTCGTGGCGGCCGGTAAAATCAAGAGAAATCCGGACATGATAGTCTTCACTGCCCGGGAAGGCATGGGTGCCGAATCAATAAAAGAAATCCCCATCAATCCCGAGGATGCAGGATATTCAGAAATCCCTGTTTTGGAGGCTGTCAGAAAAAGAAAGCCTGTTGCCTGGGAAAATACCCGCAACAGATTTGAGATCCCTTCCTGCCCGGTCAGCAACCGGAAGAGTGAAAAGATCTTCGCATATCTCGGCCTTCCCATTCTCATACATGATGATGTTGCCGGGATAATGATTCTCTGTTCCGAAAACCCGAATGCCTTCAGTGAGCAGGAAAAGAATCTTCTCGTGGATCTGTCAGAAAACGTGGCACTCGCCTGGACAATGGCCCTTCTCGAGTATGAGAGGAAAAATCTCATTCAACAACTTGTCCGTTCTGAAAAACTTGCCGCTGTGGGAGAGCTTATCGCCGGCGTTGCACACGAGATAAATAATCCGCTGACAGGTATCATGGGCATTTCAGAACTCATGCTCCTGGAGGACAAGATAAAGCTTGACGATGAAACCCGAAAAGACCTTGAGAATATCCACAATGCGAGCCATCGGGTTTACAAGATAGTCACAAACCTTCTCAGGTTTGCCTGCAGAGAAGAACCCATGCGCAAAAACATATCCGTCACCGAGGTCATGGACAGCGTATTGAAAATGCGGGACTATGAGCTCACCACCAGGAACATAAAGTACGTTCATGACTATCAACAGGGAATCCCTAACATAATGGCAGACCCCTCACAGCTGGAACAGGTCTTTCTGAACATAATAAACAACGCGGAATATGCCATGAGAGAGAATGGGAAAAGCGGGGTATTGACTGTTAACATTTTCAAGGATGGAAGAAAGAAGGGGGGACAAAGGGTTGTCATCGAGATTTTCGACACAGGACCCGGAATTCCGGAAGATGTCATATCAAAGCTTTTTGACCCTTTCTTCACGACAAAACCTGTAGGAAAGGGCACGGGTCTCGGCCTTTCGGTCAGCTACGGAATAATAAAGGAGCACGGAGGCGAAATATATGCAGGCAACAAAAAAGAAGGCGGAGCCCTTTTCACAATAAAACTACCCGTACTGGAGGAAACCGATGGCGAGTGAAGAAAAGATGCTCGTGGTTGATGATGAAGAAACAATAACAGATATACTGACCCGTTTTCTGAACCACATGGGATACGACATGGTATCAAAAGCGTCAAACAGCCTCAAGGCTATTGAAATGATAAAGGAAAAAGAGTTCTCCCTTGTAATAACCGACATCCATATGCCGGGCGAAAACGGGCTCTGGCTTTTGAATAAGGCCAGAAAGTGCTGTCCCGACACGCGGGTTATCATGGTTACGGCAAGCGACGACCTGAGAGACGCCATTTCATCCCTGAACCAGGGAGCTGACAGGTACCTGGTTAAACCTCTGAATATAGAGGAATTTCGCCATGCAGTCAGGAACTCTCTCGAAAACCGGCGGCTAATAATCGAAAACAGGCAGTACCAGCAGGACCTTGAAGAGAAAGTCAGGATGAGGACCGAAGAATTGAGAAAGTCTCTCCACGAACTCGACAAAGCAAATCATACCATTAAAACAGCTTACATAGAGACCATATACCGCCTGACGGTAACCGCCGAGTACAGGGACGAGGAAACAGGCTCCCACATTAAAAGGATGGACTATTATGTTGAATTGATGGCAAGGGAACTTGGATATTCGCCGGAAGAAATAGAAATTATATCCAGGGCCGCCCCCATGCACGACCTCGGAAAGGTCGGGATTCCGGACAACATCCTCAGGAAGAAGGGAAAACTCTCGTCAAGAGAGGCAAAGATAATGAAAACCCATACCATGATCGGCTCATCCATGCTTGAGGGATCGTCTTCCAAATACCTGCAGGTGGCTGAAAGGATTGCACTTACCCACCATGAAAACTGGGATGGTACGGGCTACCCCGCAGGACTCAAGGGCAAAAAGATACCCATCGAAGGTGCAATTGTCCACCTTGCGGACGTTTACGATTCTTTGAGAAGCAAGCGCCCTTACAAGGCAAGCATCGACCATGAAAAAACATGCGAAATCATCAACCGGGGAGACAAGAAAACAAATCCTTCTCATTTTTCTCCGGAGGTTCTCAGGATTTTCAATAAAACTGAATCGGAATTTGCCCGGATATTCGAAGATTACTCACATTGAGAGCAACACATAAGTCTTTTCGGACAGGATGGTTTCCCATAAAAAAACCTTATAGCGAAGCTTCCACGGGCATAGCACCCACCTCCCCTCCATCTCTAAAGTATACCCTCCAAAGCTTTAGCATAGAAGGGTGCGGCGAACAAGTCTTCAAAGAAGATAAGAAACTCCGGCGTTCTTTTATTTTCAAAACTTTGATATGATATCTGTAACCTTTCCATTTTAAATTGGATAAATGATTGAAATAATCCGTACCCGGCTGCACAGAAAGCATTACTTCTCTGAAAATTCCACCGCCAGGCATATTACCTGCCTGGCCAGCCGGCAAGCCTTGCCCAGAGCCACCAGGCGGCATAAGCCTTCAGATTTGCGTTCAGGGGCTGGCTGTGCGCGGACGGGCACCTGTACCAGTCAATACCTTCCCTGTGGCTATTCTGCCACTCCACAGCCCAGTTGCCTCCCTTGTAATCGCAGGAGTCCCTGACATGCCTGTCCCCGAAATATTTCCCGTCCGGATCATAACTCTCTATGTCCTCAAAATCGTAGAGGATTTTATTGTTAGCTTCACAGTAGCGCCTTATCTGCTGGTTCCTGATATGAAGATTTCCCGTGAGACCCGAACCGTCGGTATGCCCCGTCATGTAAACAAACTTCACGCCTGGATACTCTTTTTCAAGGCCGCTCATCATGGAGAGGTACCTCTCTATGTCTGCCTGGGTTGAAGAGCTTACCTGCCCGCACCACGACCATATTACAACGTTAGTCGCAGGATTTGAATCAAGGCAGGCCCTTGTGGTCTCTGCCCATGCCGTTCTGTCAGGGTTGCCGAGATCCTTTGCGGAGCCGAGATTGCCATCCCTTATATCGAGAGCGCCTCCCCGGCCTCCGGAATTCCACGAGTAGAGATCGCCTGCAAAAGAAACAAGTCCCTTCATTCCGGTTGTAATCTGACTGCCGTGTGAGGTGTGTCCGTACGCTATATGGAGATCCCTTTTGGCTTTTTCCACCCACTGGCGTGGTATTTTCTTTATATCTGCGGTAGAGTGGTCAATAATTATGGCCCTGTTGGACAAACTCCTGTTATCCTGTGCTTTGCAATGGAGAGGCATACCTATAACAAACGCCATTGCCGACAATGCAAAAGCTGTTTTTACCTTCATGCAAGCCTCCTATGTTAAAAGTTCGCAATCCCGTTCAACAAGAACAAAAGGACCTAATGGAATTATTTAACATAATATCAATTACATCAAGCAGTCCGCAAAAAAAACAGATAACGATTTCAATCAGGTTTCTTATCTTCCTTTCCCATGAGCTTTACCAATATGGGAGCAAGATGAAGACGATTAACCTCAACCATTGTCTTATTGCCGGTATTTTCAGCATTACGCCATTCGTTTACCTTTGCCAGGACAATCTTTTCTTTGGGCATAATCATGCAGAATTGACCGCCTGATCCTGTCATAAACCAGGAACCGTTTTCATCAATTTTCCATGACATGTAAGGTGTTTCAGGAATAACGCTCTTATACTTCACCACGGGCAATCCGGGCATAACCTTTTCACCTTTCCATTTCCCTTCGTTAAGGATAAGCCAGCCCACCCTCGCAAGGTCCCGCGCGCTCCAGCAGGAACGTGAAAAACCCGTAACCCATCTTGCTTTTTTTCCGTTTCTCAGGTTTACGTATCCCGGTGGCATAACAGGCCGGTCGCTTTCAAACGAACGGTACTTCCCGTGGTCTCCGAGACCATCCGGGGCTCCTTCTCCGTTGGTCATCCAGTCTGCTTCAGCCCCTATCTTTACAAGTATCCTTTCACGCAATACCTCGAGCAGATCTTTTTCGAAAAGGTATGTCAGCGCTCCGGCAAGATACATGCTATGGTCGTTATAATATTCTCCCGGCATTCCAGGAGGTCTGAAATCCCTTCCGCGAGACAGGTTTCTCGTGTAATGCTGCCAGTAGGGCGCTATTGTCTTTACCCCTGACGTTGCAGTCATCAGGTTGTCAAATGTTATATCCTTTGTATATGGCCCTGCGTCGAAATCCGGCCATAATTCCCTGACCCGTGCATGAGGCCCCGGGACCAGTCCGTCATCGAGGGCCAGGCAGAAAAGCATGCCGAGAATACTCTTGGTAATCGATTTTGCATTGAAGCGGGTTTCAGGAGCACCGGCGCAATTCCATTCGGCAACCAGGTAGCCGTTCTTGACCAGTACGCCATTTGACCTGGCAAGCTTCATCTTCTCGCCTATTTCATCTATCACATCCTGCGGTATTCCGAAATCCCCAGGTTTGCGCCTGTCCCATTCCTTTCCTGGAAATACCATCATATGCTCCTCCTGTTTTACAACCTTAAGCGAATCTGATAGAACCTGCCCGGCCGGGCAGAAAAGAAGCATCGAAAATACCATGATAAAAATCTCCCTCACTATCCTCCAATGAAAACTTTTTCCCATTATCCCCCTTTGCTCTACTTCAAAATGACAGTATCTGAAGAGAAGAAAGATCGGCCTTCAAGATCCCCGTCGAACATGAAAAGCCCCCTTGTACCGGAGTCCGGAGAAATGCCCTTTTTCGAAGGCAAGAAATCTCCGGTGTATCTTACGGTATCCGAAATCCTCAGCACGTCCATGGCCCCGTCGAATGGGCCCAGGACAATATCTTCAGTCTTATCCCACAGGCTGAAAGGCTTGCTTTTTCCAATTACTGCGGGAATCTGGAATGAACCGCTTTTAAAAGGCATCCTTTTACCGTCGACGAAAATGGCAAGCTCGCCTTCCATGCTGTCGCCGGAAGGTCTCAGGTCCCAGGTGAAAGCCACGTGAACCCATCTCCCCGCCATGAAAAAATGCTGGGACTGGTACCCTGCAGGTGAAGGCTTTAACGGTGCAGAAACCAGGTCAAGCCTCAAATTGCTGTCAATATCCATCTGGCTGCTCCTGACTTCGTGTATATGGCACAGATGCACCTGGGATGCCTTCAGAAATGACTGGAGGATAGCCTGTGTCATTTTTATGGGAACCTCGTGGGTGCTCCTGGCAGGCATGAACCAGAATTCAACGGTACCCTTTTCCCACGGAAAAAACGAATGTCCCCCTTTGGAAACAGGCGATCCCCTTCCGAAAGACAGGGTCCTGCCGGAAGAAAGCCTTACAGCTTTTCCAAGAACGCCCTGCACGAACTCCAGGCTCGCACGGGGCTCAGGAAGCTGCCCTGTAACGATTTTCGCCCCGCCGGACATCCCTTCAGGCAGAAAAGAAGGGGAACCAAAGGCCACTACCGGCTCCACGTTCAGAAGGCGGTAAAAAGACGGCGGGCAGAAACCCGAAAACCCGTGTATGTAGGGATCCAGCCTCCATATCCCACCCTGCCCTTCACAAGGTATTTCAACATTGCCTATGGTTTCATCCGACCATTCAAGGGCAATCGAACCGTCAGGTCTTCTGATGCGGGCGGCCCTTCCGAGAAATAGCCTTAGAGTCCCGAGTCCGTCGGGGACGCGAAAATACATGGGAACTCCTTCCCCGGCTCTTCCGAAAGCGCCTTCTCCGCGCCTCCTGATCGGACTCCCGTTTGCCGACCAGAATCCTTCGGGACAGTAGAGGGCGCCGCAATCGTTTGAAGTATCAAGAAGTGTAAAAGGCTCGTTACCGCCAAGGGAAACGAGGTAGAGACCCGGGGAGATATTCCCGGGAATGGTTATGAATGCATGGAAGATATCGTCCGGCCTCAGGAGAACGTTTTGAGGCCATTGTATCCTCTTCTCGATATCCACCTTTATGCCCTTGAGAGGTTCTTCCCCTTCCTTCAGCGGATACCTTAAAACCTCGGGCCTGACATCTTTGCGCAGGGTTGAATAATACAGGCTTATAACTGTCTCTTTTGGAGATTCATGCTTTACCAGGGCGTATGCCATGTTCATATCCATGGATTTAACCGCGACGGGGACCCTCTTGCCCGTTCTCCCTTCCTCCGCCAGCAGCTTCAGGGCAGCGGGGATGCCGATGAAGGGGTTATGAAACTCGTGTTGACCCAGCTGTATAGCCCTTCGCGGCCCTGGAAAAATCGGAGGCATGAAAAGGTTCGGCCATTCTAACGGGTTGTCAGGTTTCTTCTTCAGATCTTCCGAAAGGGGATAAACGCCCGAATAATAAAGGGCATCCTGGAGGATCTGCTCCACAACGTACCTGTGTTTTTTCTCTCCCGTAATCCAGTAGGCCAGCGAATGCATGAAGAGATCATGGTTCTTGTGACCGCCAGGCCTGTATCTCCGGTCAAAACGGTATCTCTGGTCATGGAGTTTCAGTATGGCCTCTTTGATAGTCTCATCTCCCGTCTCGAGGTAATATTCGGCAAGGGTGTAACCCGTACGGTGATCCTTGTACATGGGACCGTATCCGCCTCCCTTAATGCCGTTCTGGCTCTCCAGGTCTATGTAAGTATGGGCCGTTTCCCTGGCAGCCCTGAGAGCATTCTCGTCCCAGTCAAGCATGGACAAGGAGATAAGAGGCTTCAATCCCAGTATGTTTCCTCTCACATCCCATTTATTCGCGGCAAATGATTCCTTTATCCTGTACATTATATCGAGAGACCTTTCATCGCCCGTCAGGTAATAATCCAGCAGCCAGTGTCCAATAACCCCCGAATTGATCATCATCGGATTAGCTTTTTCACCCCAGAAAAGGGGAAGCTTCCCCGACCTGCCGCTGCCTCCTGAAGCCGTTATAAAAGCGCCCTTCGGCTTTCCTGGCGATTCCCAGTTAACCACGCACCAATCACCTGTAAAACGGCTGAAACGGTGGCCCCAGTCATAATACCTG
>JAKPNC010000073.1 GCA_029548585.1 bacterium
AAAGAATCGTTTGTAAGACTTCTGCTGAGGAACATGGCTATCTGGCGTGGAATGAGGATATTCTTTATCCTCTTCTTGCTCATTATATCTTCATCCGATATCTTGAAGTACTCGCAGACTTTTTCCTTTATGGTATCAAGGTTTACTATCTTCTGTCTCTCCTTGTAACTGCCCCTGATGATGTCATCCAGTATGTCGATTTTGATTTCCCTGTTCAGAAGGGTGGAGTATGCGAATATCCTATTTAACACTCCCTCGAGAATCCTGACATTTTCCCGTATATTTTCCGCTATATAGAATATCACCTCGTCTTCCAGGTGCATATTCCTGGTTTCGCACTTCTTCTTAAGGATTGCCACCCTTGTCTCGAAATCGGGAGGTTGCATATCTACCACCAGGCCCCATTCAAACCTTGATATAAGGCGTTTTTCAAGGAAGGATATCTCCTTAGGGGGCCTGTCGCTGGAAAGGATAATCTGCTTCCTCTGGTCGTACAGGTAGTTAAATGTATGGAAGAATTCTTCCTGCGTTCCTTCCTTGCCGGCTATAAAGTGTATATCGTCAATAAGCAGAAATTCGAGGTTCCGAAACTTGTTCCGGAAAGACTGCATGCTCTTATTTTTTATATTCTGGATAAACTCGTTGACGTAGATTTCTGCCGGGATATATAAGACGTTGGTCTGGGAAACTGCAAGCGCGAACTGGCCTATTGCCTGCATCAGGTGTGTTTTTCCCAGGCCGAAACCTCCGTGCAGGAAAAGTGGGTTATAGGCGATGCCTGGCGACTGGGCCACTGCCATTGCCGCCGAATGGGCAAGCCGGTTGCTCGGGCCGACAACGAACTGTTCAAAGGTATATCCCGGGTTGAGCTTGAAATCGGCGGTATGTTTTGACGGTGAAGGTATTTCCTGACCGTAGACAAGCTCTATCTCCGGGTACCACTTTTCAAGCTTGTAAAACTCTTCCTTGATGATGCTTACAAATGGAAGGAAACCCTTTTCAAAGGTCATGGTGGGAAGCTCTATCTTAAGGATGTCGCCCTCGGCTTCCCTGAAGATAGCGGGTTTTATCCATACCTCGTAAGCCCTGGAATGGTTAAGCCTCTTTTCTACGTTGGAAAGGGTTTCTTTCCACACTTTTTCCATCTCTTGTTTATCTCTTTTAAACATGTTTTCCACAGGTTTTATACATCCTTTCCACAACAACGTTTATATTTTTTCCCGCTGCCGCAGGGACATGGTTCGTTTCTGCCGACCTTCTGGGTTTCCCTGGTGTAGGTAATCCCGGCCGGGACCTGAGCTTCTCTCCCTGCAACTGACTGGTCAGGAATGTTCGGGACTGCCGGCCTGTCTCCGGAAAGACCGTCAAACTGGCCGAGAGACTTGTGGTCGTAAACAACCTGGGAAGGGGCCTTTGTCGTCCTGCTGTCAAGGGATTCCCGGCTGTCCTGAGACACCTGGATCTTGAAGAGGTACGAGAGTATCTCTGTCTTTATTGAAGCCAGCATTTCCTGGAAAGCCTGGTACCCCTCGTGCTTGTAGGCAATAAGAGGATCTCTCTGGGCGTAGGCCCTCAGGCTTATGCCTTCCCTCAGTTCATCTATGACCCTCAGGTGGGCCTTCCACCTGTTGTCTATTACCTGCAGGAAGATGAATTTCTGTATTTCTGCTACCTGGTTGCCCAAGTTGTTTTTCTTCTCCCCGTAAAGCTTTTTGACCTGGTCTGTAAGCTTTTCCTGGAAGTCTTCTTTCCAGAAAGCCGGATTGGTAATGCTCTCCGGGTCGGGCGTTTCAAGGTTGATGCCGAAGGTGGCCGACATGAACATTTTAACATTTTCAAGATTCCACTGGAAGGGCTTTACCTGCAAATTCATGGCCTCATCGGATATCTCCGAGATGGATGTTTCAATGTAATCCTCAATGTACCCGTCCACGTTCCTTCCTTCAAGGATATCCTGCCTCAGGGAATATATGATCTGCCGCTGTTCGTTCAGGACGTTGTCAAATTCTATCAGCTGTTTCCTGATTTCGAAGTTCCTGGCTTCTACCTTTTTCTGCGCATTATTTATCATCTTGTTGATGAGGGGATGCTTGATCGTTTCTCCCTCGGGCAGCTTGCCCATGATGCCCGCCATCCTCTCTGAACCGAATATCCTCAGGAGGTCATCGTCCAGTGAAAGGTAGAAATGGGATGAGCCCGGATCTCCCTGTCTTCCCGCGCGCCCCTTAAGCTGGTTGTCGATTCTCCGGGCTTCGTATCTTTCGCTGCCTATTACATGGAGCCCTCCGGCCTCTATTACCTTGACGTGGCTTTCCATCCAGGGTTTCTTGTATTTTTCGAGGAGCTGCTCGTACAGCCCGGCGAATTCTTCCGGGGTTTTTTCAAGTTCCTCCCTTGCTTTCTGCCATTCGGATTCATGACGGTTTCTCTCCTGTTCGTAAGCTTCCCTTGCCAGGGAAAGCTCCTTGTCGTATTTTGCCTGTTCTTCTTCGTAAAGGGAGAGCGCTTTCCTGTAATCCTCCGACAGGCTGTTGTAATCCTCTTCTATCAGGGAGGCTTTTATCTGGCGTTCTTTTTCCTCCCTGTCTTCAAGCAGGGAATAGTAGATCGAACTATCCTTGTCCCTGAAGCGGGCAAGGATCTCCCGGAGCCCTTCCTCTCCTGATACAAGCCGGCTTTTAAGGTCGTCAAGAAGAGATATGTATGCCGCCGCTTTCTTCCTGAGGGACGGGCTTTTCAGGTTGCCGCCTTTGTCCGGTATGACAGTCTCAATCAACTCAAGGTAATCGGAGAGGCCTTTTCTGAAAGCTTCAAGAGATGCAAGGAGGTCTTTTTTATGTTCAACATCCTGGCCCGATGTCCTGTTCAGGATTTCCGTGAACTTGTTTCTCAGGGCTTCAAGATCGTCATCGGCGGTTATGTTGAAACGGCTCTTCAACCCGGCGCGGAATGAATTATATTCCCGGAAAGTCCTGCCGGTATGCTCCTTAAGGTCTTTCAGCTTTTCCGGGTGGTCCTTGAACTCTACCTGGGCCGCCAGAAGGTCCTCCGCGGCCTTTTCATGGATTTCCCTGAGCCGGGTAAGCCGAGGTTCGTATCTTTTGTAAGCCTGGGCACCGTAATTGGTGAAGACCGCTTCCTCGAAACGGTTCCTGGCCTTCTTGTCGACGGCTTCAAAGGCCGCCCCTTTCAGATCGAGGGATTTCTTAAGCTCTGCGAGGGAGTGGCCGAACTTCTGGTCTATGGAGGAGACTTCATGCTTGTAACGGTCCTCTATTTCATTCAGGACGGAGGCGAAAGCCTTGCCGGTACCTGTCCCGGCGGCCTTGTCCCTGGCCCCTTTCTTCTCCCATATGACCCTGATAGTCTCTTCTCTTGCAAGGATTTCAGGATTCCCGCCAAGGATGATGTCAACGCCTCTGCCGGCCATCTGGGTGGCGATGGTTACCGCTCCCGGCCTTCCTGCCTGAGCGATAATTGCCGCTTCAGCCTCGTGGTTTTTCCCGTGAAGGACCTGGTGAGGAATATTCTTCCTCTGCAGGAACCTGCTGAGAAGCTCGGCTTTCTCGATGGAGATGGTGCCCACCAGCACGGGGCGTCCGAGCCTGTGCAGTTCTTCAATGGCAGCCACTATGGCGTTGAACTTGTCCCGTTCGTTCTGGTAGATCTCGTCGTCAAACTCCGTGCGGCTGAGGTTTTTGTTTGTCGGTATGGCAACAACGTCGACCTTGTAGATTTCTTTGAATTCCACAGCCTCAGTAAGGGCGGTGCCGGTCATCCCGGCGATCTTATCGTAAAGCTTGAAATAATTCTGGAAAGAGATGGTGGCCAGTGTCTGGTTTTCACTTTCTATCTTCACGCCTTCCTTGGCCTCTATTGCCTGGTGCAGGCCGTCACTCCACCGTCTTCCGGGCATAAGGCGTCCCGTGAACTCGTCCACTATGACGACCTGACCGTCTTTGACAATGTATTCCTTGTCCCTCTTGAAAAAAGTATGGGCCCTCAGGGCCTGGTTGATGTGGTGGACCCTTTCGGTGTTGGCCCCGTCGTAAAGGTTCTGGATGGACATCAGCCTTTCGCATTTCTGTATGCCCTGGTCTGAGAGGGTAACTGTCTGCCCCTCTTCCTCGACAGTGTAGTCTGTATCCCTGTTGAGTTTTCTGACCAGCCGGTCTATCTCGTAATACATCTGGGGAGCTTCTTCCGATGGGCCGGAGATGATCAGAGGAGTTCTTGCCTCGTCAATGAGGATAGAGTCAACTTCGTCTATGATGGCAAAATAAAGCTTTCTCTGAACCTGGGAGGCCTGGCGTATAGCCATGTTGTCCCGCAGGTAGTCAAAGCCGAATTCGCTGCCCACCCCGTACGTGATGTCGCATTTATAAGCTTCCTGTCTTGTTGCCGGGCGCAGGTACAGGAACCTGGAATCGGCTGGCATGTATGCCGGGTCAAAGACAAAGGCGGTGGCTGAATAAGGCCCCTTGGCTTCCTTGAAGGAGATGATGCTTCCGATAGTCAGCCCGAGGTAGTGGAAGATGGGTCCCATCCACTGGGTATCCCTTTTTGCCAGGTAGTCGTTAACGGTTACAAGGTGGCACCCTTTGCCTCTCAGCGCGTTGAAGAACAGAGGCAGGGTGGCGACGAGGGTTTTTCCTTCCCCGGTGGTCATCTCGGCGATGTTTCCCCTGTGGAGAGCGATGCCGCCCAGGATCTGGACATCGAAATGGCGCATGTTGAGGGTTCTGCGGGCGGTTTCCCTTACCAGGGCAAAGCTGTCAACGAGAAGATCTTTTTCGTTTTTGTCTTCCGAAAGGAGGGATTCCCTTATCTCCCTTGTCCGTGAAAGCATCTCTTCACGGGTAAGGCTTCTGACCGATTCTTCCTTTTCGTTGATCCTGCGGAGAAGGGAGATCATTTCCTCCATGTAACAGCACTGCTTTCTGTTGAAAACCTGGTTTATGAAGTATCTCGTTCCGGGGTTGAGAGATTTTAGAGACGAGAAAAGCTGGTTGTAATAGGACATTTGCCAGAACTCCCTTGATGGTTTTACCCCCTGAATTTAGCCGCATCCGCCAACTTGCCTGTCGCAGGAAAACCCGGGTGAAGGTATCGTCTTAGAGTTTTCCAGGAAGGCTTTTCAAGAAAGGGATGCAGATGCCGAGCGCCTCAGTGAGATATTCCTGTCATATCACAGCATTTTGCGTGCCGGGGGACAGAATCGAACTGTCTACGCCAGCCTTTTCAGGGCTGCGCTCTACCACTGAGCTACCCCGGCATTGCAACGTTAATGTAAAAGGATACCAGAAACTCTTTGAGTTGTCAATACTTTTTTTGATTCCAGGCAAGATAGAAGGCATAAGGGCCAATCCTGGAAGTCCTGCAATGCCAGGGGGTTTCAGGACGATACGGACAGGTTCGCCTTCCCACACGGGAAGTCCCGGCATTCATTTCTCAAAGCAGGACTTCTGGCAGGTCAGAAACCTGCTTCCTTTATCTTTTCCTGCGCCTGAGGGATGTTTTTCAAATCCTCGAGAAGGGATGAGACCCTTGCGTCTTTCTCCTTCTGCTGCTTGATTACCTTGTTGAGCGCTTCAGCAACGGACTTGAAAAAATCCTTCTGCCTCAAGTGGACGGAGTCTATCTCCTTGCCTTCGGAGATATCCCTGAGGGTCTTTTCTATGCGGTACACGGGTCCTGCAATCCTGTGCAGGTAATATATGCCCAGGAGGAAGGCGAAAATTACTACAAGCAGGAGAAGTACCAGCAGTCTCTGTCCCAGTATGACGTTGATCTTGTTTATAATTGAATAGGCGTTGAAAAGCTGATTTTCAGCCTCCAGCTGGGTCAGTATCGTGGAAAGGGTTATGTAGTACGTGGTGATGCCGACGACTATGATGCCTATCAGCAGGAGATAGACGGTGATACCGGAATAGATGAACTGCAGAGGCTTGTTAACTATGTAATTTTTTCTTCTGTAAGTTGCCATTTTTGCCCTCTTGTGTTTTACTGGAAATTGGGATAAACGTCTGACTTCCACGAGATGTCCGTGCAGAACTTCAATCCGCCTTCCTGCCTGTCTCTTCCGTAGCTTCCGACCACGAAGTATTTCTTTGTGGGTACCCTGTCAGAAGAGACGCTTACGACAAGAAATTCCTCCGGTTTGCTTCTTGCCCAGGTTATAAGGTTGTTTTCTCCGTCAAGGTAGATCTTCTTCTCTATGATCTGAGGCTTTGGGTTCTTCTTGAACTCTTGTTCTTCTATGATCTCGATGCCGTTGACGTATACGCTGCACGATGTCACCCCCCAGTTTTCAATTCTCAGGATGGCTTCTCCCGGGTTTGCTTCGAAAGCCTGGGTGTATGTATCAGGTTTCCCGGGCATCCTCGGGATGGGAGGGGAAGAAAAGAGAGTGGTCGGTGGTATCTTATAAAAGTAAGGGGTGCCCCAGGGATCCAGGGGAATGTTCGCAGTGTAAGACCCTTGCCAGCCTTTTTCCTGTAACAGGGGCGGAGTTTCAGAGGCGACATCCTGAAGGAATACGGGGTAGAAGGAGGTATCAACTTTTATATCTTCAAGGAGTTTCGCCATTTGGGCAATCTGGGCCTTGGCGCTTACCACCTTGGCCCTCTGAGTTATATTCCTTATCAGGTTGAAGGAACCCAATGCAAGTATTGCCAGCACTATCATTGCCACCACAAGTTCAACGATGGCAAATCCTTTTCTCATTTGCCTCCTTTATAAATGATTATACATAAAACCCAAAAGCCTTGTCAAGGCTTGGCCTCCTGGCGGGAAGATCCGGCCATTTCGTTTTCTGTCAGGCTATCTTCTTGCCGATGAGTCCGCGCAGTCCCGGGTCGGCCGGGTTTATCTCAAGCTCGTGCAGGGTGAAAGGTGCATCGTGCATCTTAAGAATGCTGGATGCATGTTTCTGTTTTAATATTCTCGGAGGGTATTCGCTGTCTCCCCTCATGATCCTTATCCTCTCGTAAGGGGGTTTCGGCAGGTCTATCAGCCCGAAGTCTTCTTTCTTCGCCCTTTCCATGGCCCTTCTTGCACCTTCTTTGATCCTTCTTCTTGCTTCCACGGGGTGAAGATGTATGGCCGACTTGTTATGCTCCCTGTATACTTCCCTCGGCAGGTGGTTTCCCGGGGTCGTCTGGGTACCCCTTTTAACGGAGACCGTCTCTATGCCCGGAACAAGAGCCTGTGCCTCCCTGCAGAAGGCTTCGCACCCGGTGGCGAAAATGGAACGCGTACCGAGCTCGCTTGCCACCATGGCGAGGTCTCCGAACTCGCCGACCTTTATTCCGTTAACCGACTGTTCCGCCACCCCCATGTTTCCCGTGTGGGTAAGATGTCCTCCTATTGTTCCCGCCATGGGATGCTGGCCTATCCATACCGCGTAATCGAACTTTCTGTCAGCAAGGCCGAACGAGGAGAGCCCTGAAGCCCAGTTTCTTGAATATTCCGCCCGCGGATGAAGCTGATCCTGGTTGACAGCTCCCGGCCCGTGGCCGTCCGAAACGAGGATCTCTTTTGCCCCTCCTTCAAGGAATCCTTCTATGGCCGAATTAACTTCCATGGTGAGAAGCTCCTTTGCCTTTGAATAATACCTTCCTTCCAAAAAACACCAGTTTTTCGAATCGAGAACGCCTGCAACTCCTTCGAGATCTGTCATTATGAATATCTTCATTCAATCCTCCGGTGGTATAAAGCGGTTCTGCCAAACCTGGCTATGTTTTTTTACTTTTTGCTCCCTCTCCCGCGAAGAGAATCCTTGCCCAAATCTGCCCTCCCTCGAGGATATCTCGTATCCTTCTGTTTCCGCTCATCGCGTAAAACTTTACATCTCTTTCCTGAGATTTCTCACAAAGGCCTTGTTAACTTATCTCAGCGCCATTTGCATCTCCTCCGGCTGGAGCCTACACGATCTGCCTGCCAATGAGATTCCTCAGTCCCGGATCGGCGGGGTTTATCTCCAGTTCGTGGAGAGAAACCCTGGAATGCCTCATCTCCAGAAGAGTGGACGGATG
>JAKPNC010000093.1 GCA_029548585.1 bacterium
CCTGGGAGAATCAGCCCATTTCCAATGGCCGGCCTTTGTGGCGTTCAAAGGCACGAAATCATCTATAAGCATCCTCGCTTCCTTCATATCCCTGCCGGGCAGGGCAGCCCCTTTTTTCACTTCCGAGAGGTGTGCCCTGAAAGAAGTGTCTCCCGCCGGCACGAAAATGATTTCGATCTCCTTTTCTGAACGGCTGGCGATCTTCCTGATCTCACAACTCCTTCCCCGCGAATCTTCAATGTCCACGTTTATGTTTCCCACCCTCGCGCCGGAAGGATTTAGAAAGGTTACAGAAGCAAGATTCACGTGTTCAAAAGGCTCTCCCGGAAGGATCCCGATTCTGGCCTCGTACTGTCTCTCTTCCTGTCCGGCAAGGAACGTGCATGTGAAGACGGCGCAAAGGAATATAAAAAGAACCTGTCCCGGTATTTTCATTTCTTCCTCATCTTGATTGCTATGTCCCTGGTGAATTCCGGGATATCAATCTCCATGTTTTTTTCTGACAGAATAACCTCTTTCTTGAAAAGGATGCTACCCCTGTAAGTGTCCCATGCTTCAAGGGAATATGTTCCCGGGGAAAAACTGTTGAACCTTATCCTGCCGGCCTTTCCCGTCCACGTGTCGACAGGCCTTTTGTCATTGAATACCTTTTCAGCATAAACCCAGAAGAAACCCTCATTGCCGTTCTGTATGCCGATGACACCGATATCCTTTTCTCCCTGGGATATCTTTGCATCGGTAAGCTGGTATTTTTTCTCCCTCCGATCAACGCCTTTCCAGAATTCTGCAAGGGCCCTGTAATGGAAGTAGAGATCGAAATGGTCTATGAAAGGCCACCACCAGAAGAGGGCCGATCCCGTCATGGGAGTCATCGATGAAGCCCATATGCCGGCGTGAAGGTTATTCTCAACGGAAGTCCTGTTTCTCCCTACCCCGTATTCGTTTATCAGCATCGGTTTTTCGAACGGTTTTCTCTTGGTGAAAAAATCAAGGACAAACTTCACCATCTCGGCGTTATAAGAGTTGCCCACAATCATCTCTATCTGGGGGATGGCCCAAACGACCGGGTCGGCATCTCTCCTGCAGTAATGTGTTGTTATGGGGTGCTTGTAAGGATCTATGCGCCTTAAGTAGGGATGCATTGTCTCGTGCCATTTCTTCACGTTCTGGGTGTTGTAGTTAAGGGTGAGGTCAATCTCGTTCCAGAGCTCCCAGAAGACGATGTTTCTGGAGTACCCCCACCTTGAAATGATGTAATCCAGCCTTCTTCTGAAATATTCCATTGCCGTGCTGTCGGTGAAAAATTCATCAGCGCTTTTCAGCATACCGCCGTTGAGGATGTTATAGGGGTTGTCCCTCCATTCGGCGTCGGGCCTGCCGAACTGTCCATGGTTGATAAGAGTCAGGTCGACATATATATCGTTTTTTTCTGCGGAATCCAGCACATAATCGAGGCGCCAGGCGTTCTCGACGCTGTACCTGCCAAGCCCCCTGTAATGCGGGGCGTAATATGGATTCCATTCTATCCCGGCCCACCATGCCGACATCCATATCCTGGCGTAATTCTCCCCGTTTGCGCTCATCTTCCTGAAGTAATCGTCGTAAGCGGAAGTTCCCATCCTTTTCGGAGGTTCGAATTCGTACCTGTAGGGGCTTCTCTGGTCGTCATCCGACCGGAGCGTGTGACCTATCGGATAGAAGAACTGCCCGTTCTGGAAAGAGAGGTAGAAGGGATCCTTCCTGTCCCACCTGACGAATCCTTTTTTCCTTGACCTTTCGGCTGTAAACCTGCCGTCTTCCATCCCGGATACCCTTATGCCGTTCCTGTATACCCCGATGGAGTATATGTGGCTGCCTTCTTCCTGCGGGGTATACCTCAGTTTCCAAAAACAGGTTCCGTAAGGATACAGGTTTTCGCCGTCGCTCTCAAGTTGGCGCAGGTAATCGTGGAAATAGAACGCATTGACCTCGGAAACCTTCCCGGATGGGGACGTGAACTTTCCGGCAATCTTGAACTCCCCTGTATCGAATGGATTTGAGGGAACGTATGAAGAGCTGAAAGATATTTCGTATTTCTCGAATGTCCTGGCGTTTACCCTGGGAACCTCGAAATTGTAAAGGTAAATTTTCCTGTCAGGGAGGCTTGTCCTGACAAGCTCAAAGGAATCAATGAAGACCGGGCCCGTGTACTTTTTCTGGAAGAAGAAGATGATCCCGAATTCGCCGATATCCATTGCGGAGTGGCTGTCCCAGCTCTTCAGGTGGTTGAGAGGCTTCCATTCGAATGAAGCGGGGGATACGTCTATGTTTATCTCCCTGCTTTCCCCGCCCCTCAACCTGAATAGCCCTGTTTCGAACCAGTTCCATTCACTGTCCTTGATGTAACACTTGAAAGAAATCTCAGAAAGCCCGCGGTCTGGAAGGCAGACGTTGAATTTTACGAAACGGCAACCACCGAGGTCCATGCTTTCCGGGTATGCAACCCACGCGGTCTCCGAATCTCTTGACATTATCTCCAGTGACCGGGATCCGCTGAAGGGATGAAGAAGCGAAGACCTGAGTTCCTGGCCTTCAACCTTGCTCTGCCAGTTGTCAACCCCGTTCTCGAAATCGGACATTACCTGGGCAAACCCGCTGAAACAGGTAATAATAACCAATAAAGCCCCAATGATCGCTTTCATTTTCTTTCAACCTTTTCCGCCAGGTTAACGGTCTTTTCCTTCTTCCTGGAAATCTCAGCGCAGACCAGTGATGTCCCGGCCTTAAGTGATATCTCTCCCCATTCAATCAAGCCTTCCTTAATGACTGCCTTCAAATTCTCCCCGGGAAGTTTTCTGACGGCCTTAACTTCCGGGTAGTAACCCATTATGTCTGCCCGGGCAGGGTAAACCATCCGTATATTAAGGATGCCTGACCTGTTTTCAAAAACCCATCGGGAGTTCCCCGAATAGTCGGGTTTCGGCGTGATGCCATCCTTTCGCATGGACAAGGACGGGTTCAGTACCGAGATCTGCCATCCTTCGGAGGGCAGCAGGATCTCTATCTCGGAAACAAGTTCGCCGCCTTCAAAGAAAGATTTCCGTTCTATCTTCATTCCCTCCGGAAACCCTTCCTTCCAGGGGTATATAACGCTGAAAAGGCTGACCGGCCTCCACCTGTCCGGGACAGAAAAGGTTTCTGACTTCCACCTTGCAAGGAATCCTTTGCCGTCCGGCTGGAAAATCGTGTATGGCTCTGCGAGGGAGGGCGTTCCTGACACTTTCATATCAAGCTTGAAAGGGAAGAGAGACCTTTCAGCCGAAACAGGGTATACTCCGGCTCTTATCACCTGCCTTGAAAGCCCTTCTGAACCTGCGCCGATTCCAGGCATCGTTGAAAAGAATTCCTCGGATTCAGTGAGGGAAATCATGACGCATTCAGGTGTCCCGGATTGAAGGGGAATCTCCGTGTATCCGCCAATCATCTCGGAAAGCCTGTCCCTTGTCCGCTGGTTCTTCGTTTTCTCCTGGATTTCCCTGAGCATCGTTATGCCCTCGTCGTATGTGCCGGAATTCAGAAGGGATTCACCCAGCATCATTTGCAGGTTTTCGTTGCCCGGAGATTTTTCTGCAAGCTTTCTGAGCAGCAGGTTGGCTTCCGCGTGTTTTCCCTGGCGCCCGTATATTCTGGCAAGCTCCATGGATGCATTGATGTCCCTGCTTTCTTTCATCTCCTCAAGGATCTTTTCCGCCATATCATCCTGTCCAAGGTTGTTGGCATATGTCATGGCAACGTCGAACATTACGCTTTTGGATATGACGCTCCCGGGATATTTCGCCGCAAACGCCGTATACTTTTCTATCTTCTCTTTCAGAAACTCGTCCGTCTCCTCGCCGGCCGAATTAAACATTGTGTCGAGAAGAAGCTTCTCGTACTCCGGCTTTTTCTCTTCGGGGATGCTTTTCTCTATGATATCCTGCAGGATCTTCTGCAGGCTTGAGAAGATCTCCTGCCTGTCATCCCTGTTCCTGTTTTCCTGGAGTATGCGCCGGGCCATGGGGATAGCCTGGGGGGAAAGCGGATGGTTTTGAATGTATCCCATGTAAAGACGGTGCCTGTCGGGAATATCCCTGTTTATCCTGTTTATTATGTCCATGGTGATCGAGCCGCCGGTCTTATTCTCCTCTTCCAGCAGAAGGGCCGAACTGAAGCCTTCACTGTACCTGTTTTGAACCAGAAGGGAGTAAACGGCCAGGATATCCGCCGAAAGCCTGTTCTTCTGCCTCAGGGATTCGGCGGCCTTGAGCCTGTCAGGAGTTATCCTGGTCAGGCAATAGGCAGACATGGATATTGTCCTCCAGTTGTTTGCGGGGCTTTCAAGGAACCTGAGAAAATATTCTTCGGCGGCCTTGTAGGAACCGGATTCGTACTCAGACATGCCTATCCTTTCAAGAAGGCTGTTATTGGAAGGATTCTCTTCGAGCGCCTTCCGGAAGAGGCCGGCGGCTTTTGCGTAATCCTTGTTGCGGAACAACTCGCTTGCCCTGGCTGACCTGGCGGCCGAAACGGCGTTGCTGACAGCAGGGGAAATTCTCGAGAACTGCTTGCTTTCTTTTATCCTGTCAAGTATCCTGCTTCCCTTCTCCATCGTGTCGTCCCACCTCTTCTCTGACCTGTATGCTGCAAGGAGAAAATTGACGGATTCCCTGTACATCCCTGGATTTGCAAGCTCTTCTTCCAGGAGGTATCTCTCGAGGTGGGGAATGGCTCCGGAAAACATCTTGAGGTTGTACAGGGAGGCGCCCAGGTAGTAGTGTATAACTCCTTTTTCTGTTTCCTCCCCGAGGGCTTTCTCAAGGTTTTCCGTCGCGCTCCTGTAGTCTCTTGCTTTAAAAAAATCAACGCCCCTGTTAAAATAGGTATTGTCTGAAAGGAGATTAAAGCATATAATACAAAAGAAAAACAAGATTGTTTTCTTGACTATATTGTTCATGTTACAGTCTCTTCTATTCTCTATAAGATACCCTAACAGGGTTAAAAATGTCAATTCCGGGGGCAATACATTACGGAGGCAAAATGTCAGATCTTACGTTTCGTGAAATAGAAATTGAAGACAGGGATAAGGTGAATGACTGCCTGGAAAAGAGCGGTTTTATGTCAAGCGAGTATTCCTTTCCCAACCTTTTTATATGGAGGCGCCGTTTCGGATACAGGATTGCCCTGCATGCCGGATTCCTTTTCATCATGGTCCAGGACGGCAACGACAGTTATTATTTTTACCCTGCGGGGGAAGGGGATATCGGTGAGGCCATAAAAGCCATATCTGCAGATTCGGCATCCAAGGGATCGAGAGGCTACATTACCTCGGCAACCAGGGAGAACACGCTCCTTCTTGAAAGCATCTTTCCGGGAAGGTTCCGGTTTGCAGCGCACAGGGATTATTCCGATTATATATACAACGCCGACGACCTCATTAATCTTCCTGGCAGAAAATACCATTCAAAGAGAAACCACATAAGCAGGTTTATAGAAGAATACGGGCAGATTGTCTACCAGGATATAGATTCCGGAAACCTGGAAGAATGCCGTTCTGCATACGGGCAGTGGCTCGAGGAAAAAAAAGATAAGGGTGAAGATCCGAAATCCTTTTCCGACGAAGCAACAGCCATGGAGGAGTGTTTCAGCCATTACCGTTCTATCGGCATGAAGGGCGGGCTGATAAGGGCAAGGGGGCGGCTCTGCTCTTTTTCATTCGGCAGCAGGATAAACAGTGAGACTTTCGGAATACACATAGAGAAATCTCTCATAGAATGCCAGGGCGGATACGCAACGATAAACAGGGAGTTTGCGGCAAGGCATGCCGCCGATTTCAGGTATATAAACAGGGAAGAGGATCTTGGCATAAAGGGATTGAGAAGGGCAAAACTTTCTTACCATCCTGTCATGCTCCTGGAGAAATATACCGCTCCCCTTGAGGGAGCAAATCCATGATCGTCCGCTCGTCGGGCCGGTACGTGCCCCAGCTCATGGAGATATGGAAATCCGTTTTCGGGGATTCCGACGAATACATCCGCCTCTTTTTTGAAAGGATGTATTCCCACGCCGAAAGCCTGCTTCACGTTGAAGGCGAAAAGGTGTTGTCTATGCTTTTCTTCCCCAGGTGCAGCATCAGGGTACTGGGAAGAGTGTACAGGGCGGGTTACGTGTGCGGCGCGGCAACCCTCCCGGAAGCCAGGGGAAAAGGACTCATGGACGGCCTTCTCAAAACATCCTTCCACCTGATGTTGGAAAGGGGGGATTCCTTTTCCGTTCTCATACCCGGGGATGATAATCTTTATGGATTCTACTCGAAGTACGACTACAGGGCTCTTTTCAAACGGGGCGTGGCAACCTATTCTGCAAATGCTTTCCGGGCGGCCGGGCGCGGAAGGCTTTCACTGGTAAAGACTGATGACGCCTCCGCCATAAGTTCCCTGTACAGCGAGATTGTTTCTGACATGGAGGTTGTCGTATTGAAAGATGAACCCGCCTACCGCCTGGTTATGGATGTTTACAGCACTTACGGCTCAATATACCTGGTGATGGACGGCCGGAAGGCGGAGGGATACGTTTTCTGCCAGTACCATGAGGGCGAGAAGGTCCTTTTCGCCAAGGAGATGATGTCCCGCCGGGACATCCTTGACGAGACAGCGGGAATGCTTGCCGATATTTTCAGGCCGGGCAAGGTTGTCGTTGAGGGGCCGTACCGGAGCGGGACGGGTTTTCCCGGAGTTAAAAGGACCGGCATGCTGAAAGTCCTGGACGGATCGTTTGAAGCCTCGGATCTCGACAGGGGATACCCTTACATGAACATGATGCTTGACTGATAGTTGGAGGATCAGATGTATCTTGAACACGTATACAGTAAAGGACTTGCCCATTCTTCTTATGTTGCCGGAAGCGGGAATACCTGCGTAGTAGTAGATCCGACCAGGAATATCAGCAGATATCTGGAGATAGCCTCTTCAAGCGGCATGAGTATTGCCGCTGTTCTGGAAACCCATCTCCATGCGGATTTCATATCAGGACACATCGAGCTTGCGGAAGCAACCGGCGCCAGGATATACGCCCCTGCTTCGGCCGGATGTTGCTTTCCTCATGTTCCACTTTCAGACGGGGAAACGGTTTCTATCGGGAAGCTATCTTTCCGCCTTATCAATACTCCCGGTCATACCCCGGAATGTGCAATATATGTCGTATCAGATATGGAAAGAGGCCAGGATCCGGTTTTAGTCTTCACGGGTGATACCCTTCTGGTGGGAGACGCAGGAAGGCCTGATCTCTTCCCTGAAAAGAAAGAACTTCTTGCCGGGCAGTTATACCACAGCCTTGAGAGGATAAGGAATCTTCCGGACCGGCTCGAGGTATACCCGGCTCACGGCATGGGGTCTCTCTGCGGAAGGTCTCTCTCCGCAAAGCTTTCTTCCACCATAGGCAACGAGAAGATATATAATTACGCTCTCGGTTACAGGGATCCTTCTGAATTCATTAAGTCCCTCCTTGAGAATATGCCCGCTGCGCCTGACCATTTCGCGAGATGTTCCGGGATAAACCGCCTTGGACCGCCCCTTATATCCTCCCTGCTGAAGCCCCGCAGGCTCTCTTCGAAAGAGGCTTACGGTCTCATTGAAGATGGGGCTATTCTTCTCGACACGAGGAACTACCTCCATTTTGCATCCCTCCACGTCAGGGGGGCATACAGCATTGACAGGGAAGGCAACCTTCCCCTTTTTGCCGGATGGGTACTGCCGCCTGACAAGGATCTTATCCTGTTTGACGGGCAGGACGATCTTTCCCGGGATGTTCTCGATGCACTCTACAGTGTGGGAATAGATAATGTTGCCGGCTACTTAACCGGCGGGATGGATGCATGGGTCGCTTCGGGACTGCCGTCGGACAGCGTGGCCATCCTCACTCCCGTCAGGCTGAAGGAGTTAATAGACCGGGGTGGGGAGGGACAGATGGTAATAACGGATAACAGGCTCAGGAAGGAATGGTTTTCCGGCAGGATAGAGGGAAGCATATCCATGCCGGCGCCTGATGTGAGGACGGGTTACGCCCTCCTTCCGGAAGGATGTAATATCGTTACGGTTTGCGGAAGCGGGGCCCGTTCAATGATGGCAGCCAGTATTCTCAAGCAGAAGGGGTTTCAATCCGTCTCTAACCTGGCCGGGGGTATCGGTGCATGGCTAAACTCGGGTTTCAATCTCGAAAAGGATGGAACTGATGCATGACAGATTTCTGGCCGCAATTTTTGTTTCCAGGTGGCAGTGGTGGGCGGGCGGCATCTCCCTGGGGCTTACCGTGCCTGCCATGTATTATTTTTTCAACACTCCTCTCGGCATATCAACCGGGTATGGCAATCTCGTTAGAATTTTATGCCCCAGGGTAAAATCCTCATGGCTCAATTCCGATACCTTCAGGGACGTGTGGAACTGGCGCCTCTTCTTCATGGCAGGTGTACTTGCGGGTGGATTTCTTTCTTCTTTCATGTCCGGCAGGACGGGTGTGCTGGTATCCATGGAATCCTTTACCGGTTTCATCCGCATGCCTTTCCCGGTGGCCTGCCTTCACATGTTCTCAGGTGGGCTGCTCCTTGGCCTGGGTTCCAGGATTTCAGGAGGATGCACTTCCGGGCACAGCATACACGGCATTTCCAATCTTCATCCTTCCAGCATGTTCATAACGGCGGTTTTCGTACTCTTCGGGGTTATATCCTCTGCCTTTCTCCGCCTCTTTTACGGGGGACCTCTTCCATGAGACATCGCAACCTTTTTTTATTTGTTGCCGGGATATTTTTCGGTTTCGTTCTCAGCCGTTCCGGGGCTTCGGATTTCAGGCTCATACACGCTTTTTTTACAGGTAGGGATTTTACTGTCGCAGGTATCATGGCCATAGCGATAGCCACGGCTTGCCTGGGTATGAGGCTCCTTAAAATCAAAAACATCTCTTTATCGGGAGAGCCTCTCAGGATAGATAAGAAGGGGCTTCACCGCTTCAGCCTGGCGGGAGCTGCTCTCTTTGGGCTGGGGTGGGGCATGACAGGTTCCTGTCCCGGCACGATTCTCGTACAGGTGGGAGAGGGCAAGGTTCTCGCGTTATTTACCCTTTCCGGCCTTGCTTTCGGCACCTGGCTCTATTCTTTTCTGCTCGATGTGAAGAAAAAGAAGTAGCCATTCATGAAAACCTTTCCCTGCATACGATTTCTTCCCTGCTTTTCCTTACCTTCTGGCGGGGGGTGTCTGCCGGGTATCCCAGGGCCATAAGCTCGATGATTCTGCTTGTCCCCGGTATGTGCAGAATTTCCCGTATGGCTTCCTGTGGGAACGCTCCTATCCAGCATGTCCCGAGGCCTTCTTCCACTGCCGCAAGAGAGATGTGGTCCATGGCTATTGCGACGTCCACCGGATCTCCCTGTATCCCGCAGGACATGGTCCTGTCGGGCGTAGTCCCGACACCTGCTATTATCACGGGCGCCCCGGCAAGGAAATCCTGTTTGGCAGCCCGGGCTATCTTTTCCCTGGTCTCCCCTGAGGTTACCACCACGAATTTTCTTGCCTGCCTGTTGCTTCCCGAAGGGGCAAGCCTTGCGGCTTCCAGTATGCGTTCAAGGGCTTCCTCACTGACAGGTTTCTCCAGGTATGCCCTGACGCTTCTCCTGTTCCTTATAACCTCGTATATGTTCATTCTTCCTCCCCATATCCATGTTTGAAGGTTAAATCCCCGTTTTTCATATCCGGCACATTATTATTATGATGCCGGAAGGATCCACGGTCAAGGCTGGAAAATAATCATGGACATACGCCTTGACAATACGGAGGTAAAGTGGGATCATGATAATTATTACGGGAGAACAGGAAAGAGATTAAAATTTTACGTGAGGAGGCCAGTATCAGGGAGTTTCTTCTCCCATGCGATAAAGGATGCGAGAGGCGGCGGCCCGCCAAAGCATCAGTTATTGAAGGAGGATGTCATGAAAAGCCTTGTGGAAGAGTTTCTTGGAAAGAAAAGGTTTGCGGTTGTGGGATCTTTCAGGAACGAGACAAAGTACGCATACAGGATTCTCAGGGACCTTGCGTCGAAAGGATACGAGGTTTATCCTGTAAATCCCAATACAGATAAGGTTGACGGGATGGTTTGTTACAAAAGCATACTCGACATCCCTTTTGAGGTTGACGTGGCGGATATCGTCACCCCTCCGCACGTTACCATTGAGATTCTCAGGGAATGCCTTCAGAAGGGTATCGGCATGGTATGGCTGCAGCCTGGCGCCGAAAGTGAAGAGGCGATAAGATTCTGCAGGGAAAAGAATATAAAGTGCCTGCATTCTATCTGCGTAATGACAGAATCCATTGGAAAGGGGCAGACATAAAATGGATTTCAAAGAGATTGAAGGAGCAAGGAAGATCCTAGGACTCGGTGAGACCGCCACCATGAGGGAAATAAGGGAATCTTACAGGAATCTTGTTCTCGAGAGTCATCCCGACAGGGCAGGGGAGGGGAAATCGGCCGCCAGCGAGAGGTTCAGGGAAATAACCGCGGCATACGAGGTTCTCGTATCCTACGATTCCAGCTACCGCTACTCTTTCAGAAAGGATGACCTGCAGGATGGACCGGAAGCCGGGATGGACGAGGATTTCCTTAAAAATTATTTTGACGGCTGGATTACCGATCCTGGCAATGAAGGCAAGCAATCTCCCTGAATCCTGATTCTCGTATTCATGTTTCTGCCATGAAATATTTCACGGTATCATCTTTCAGGAAACAGGTTTAAAAGGCAGTGTGCCAAAATTTCATCCCGGGGAGAGGGCTTTTGCCGGGTTATCAACTGTAAATTTCCTTATCGTCCCGCGGGTTATTCCGGCAGATTCCATTTTTCCCGTGAAATCTTTAAGTATGTAGTCAAGCCCGGTTTTGCCTCCGTAGCTCTTCAGCCTTTCCCTGTTTGTGTCCAGGCCGAGAAGTATCCTGTCGGCGAATCCTGCTTCTGACATTTCGGATATGATCTCCGCCTCCCTTTCGTCACTATGGTACCTGGGCCGGGCTATCGTGTCGTATTCAATGTAGAAACCCATTTCTGCCGCCTTAATGTGCAGTTTCATATCCTGGACCGCTTTGTCGAGGTGGCAGAATATCATCTTTTCCGGATCCGTTCTTCTTGCGAAATATCCAGGAACAGAAGAAAAATCAATCCCCTTTTCCACGTGGCACATGATGGGCGTTCCCGTTTTCGCCGAGGCCTCGAGCGCCGCCTCGAACAGGATCTCGTACCTGCCGGAAACCCCTTCCTTGTCGAGGGCAGTTTTGATCACCCCGGCCTTAACGGCTTGCCTGTTTCCGGGCCCCCCGGTCTCTTCCAGGTCCATGCCTTCGCTTATCTCCCCGGCAAAAAATTCCGCCAGCCGGGAAGGATCCGCGGTATGGATAAAATGGTTGGCAGGGTAATAGCATAGCTTGTGGAACCCGGTGGAAGCCACCACCTGCACACCGCTTTTGACGGAAGCCTCAAGGAGTTTGTCCGCCATCCTGCCGCATCCCCCGGGCTGTGCGTCTACTACGCTTCTGCCTCCGGCTGCCGCGTATCTCTCCAGTTCCTTCACCGTGCTTGAAAGGTTTTCCATCCGCAGGGAAGGGTTTAACTTAAAGCTTTCCCTGCTTGATATGAAGAGATGCTCGTGGCACTGGCAGTATCCCAGGCGGGTATTCTCGATCAGTCCCGTTACAAGCTGGATCATCCCCTTCTTCTTTATCATAGGCCTGGACCGGTTGCAATCTGGACCTTGCTTTTAACATGTTTTTACAGGCCTGGCGGGAAGCCTTCGAGCAGTTTCAGGCACTTCCTGTAAAGGTCCGCATATTTCGAATATGAAGCGGTATTTGAATAATCGGGATGGAAAACCTTGCCCCTGGCGGCAAGGCTGCCGGCTGTTTCTGCCATGTCCCGGTAAATCCCTGCGGCATAACCGGCCACAATGGCGCTTCCGAGTGTTGCCGTTTCAGAGTTTACCATGGTTGTGCACGGGATCCCGAGAACGTCCGACTTGATACTGTTGAAAAGACCGCTTCTTGCCCCGCCTCCAAGGATTGACAGGCTTTTGAAATCTCTTATCCCTGTCAGGTCCCGCAGTATATCCAGGTAGATCCTGTACTCGTAAGCGATGCTCTCCCTTATCGACCTGAAAAGGTGTCCCCTCGTGTGTCCGAAGTTGAGTCCAAGCCAGCTTCCCCTCATGCCCGGCATGCTGGGACAGACCCTGCCCGAGAAGTGGGGAATGAATATGAGACCGCCGCTTCCCGGAGGGATCTTTTCAGCTTCCCCGTCAAGCACGTCGTAGCTTGCCGATTTATCGGCCAGGTTGTCCCTGAACCATTTCAGGCAAAGTCCACCCCCGTTAATGTAGGCCAGGGGTATCCAC
The DNA here is from genome assembly GCA_029548585.1 of bacterium. Taxonomy (GTDB): domain Bacteria; phylum Ratteibacteria; class UBA8468; order B48-G9; family JAFGKM01; genus JALNXB01. The sequence goes on from JAKPNC010000093.1 coordinate 12,435, forward strand.
AGCCCGTCTATGACAGCCCTCGGAAAAATAAGGGTCATGTTTTTCATGTCCGGCTCGTACCTGTCAACGCAGCAGGAGAATACCGAGGCTGTGCCGGCTACGTCGAATGCCATTCCCGGGGCAGTTATGCCCGCGCCGAGAGATGTCGCTGCCTGGTCCCCGCAGCCTGCCGCGACGGGGATCCCGGGGATGAGCCTGCATGCTTCGGCGGCCTCCCGGGAGAGCTTTCCTGCGATCTTCCACGGCTCCACGACTTCGGGCATCTTCTGCCTGTCAACACCGAATTCCCTGAGCAGTTCATCCGACCACTCTTTTTTTTCCACGCTGCAGAATCCCGAAAAGTGTATGTGGGTATAATCAATCCATGCTTTGCCGGATTTAAGGCCGGCCATCCTTCCCGCAACATAGGTTGAGGGCATGATGAATTTTTCCACGCCTGCATAAGTGGACGGTCTCTCGTTTTTCCACCAGAGGATCTTTGGCCCGTGGGCATAGGTTACGGGACAGCCCGTCGTCCTGGCTATCTCGTCCCCGGCCCTCTCTTTCATCATGAGGATATACTTCTCGCACCTGGTGTCCAGCCAGGAATCGTAAGGGGTTATCGCTTTCCATTCCTGGTCTATGCCGAGTATTCCGGCCATCTGCCCGTCTATGCCTATTGACGCAACGCTTGAAGGATCGGCGCCCGATTTTTCCATTACCGTGCGCACGGTCGTGATCACGGACGAATATATCTCGCCGGGGTCCTGTTCCACCCCGCCCCCGCTGTCGGTTATCAGGCGGGAAGGTTCGAACGCCTCTGCCAGGATCCGTCCATCTTCGTGGAAAAGGGCCGCCTTCGTTCCCTGTGTCCCAATGTCAACCCCTATGATGTTCATGAGATATTTTCCCGCCATCTTTCTACGTTAAGGATACGACCCTCTTTTCCCTTATAGAAAGGTTGCCCGCCCTTACTGCCCTGACGGCCATCTTCCCGTCGAACCCGGTGACAGCGGGCTTGCCTGATTCAAGTATGGTTTTTATGAAACAGGTGTCTTCAGACAGGTATGCTTCGCTGAAAAGGTTTCGCCAGCTCTGGACGAACGGGGTTTTTACCCCGTCCTTTAATGTCACGGTTTCAACAGAGAGGTGCTCCTTCTGCCCGACGAGTATAAGCCCGCTCGTTCCGAGGATCTCGGTCCTTGCATCGTATCCGTATCCAACGGATAACGCCCCGTCTATCAGTCCCTGCATGCCGTTTTTGAATGTTGCCGCCATTATCACGTTATCGTAGAATCCGGGAAAACGGTCTTTCACCTGACGGCACCTGTAATTGGAACCCGTTGCGTATATTGTGTCGAATTCGCTTCCGGTGAACCACCTCAACGTGTCTATATCGTGGCTGTTAACCTCGGCCAGCGGACCGTTGCTTTTATCGACATCGTACATCCATTCCCGCGGAGTGCTGGGTCCCCTGGTAAGGGATTTTACAAGAACTATATCCCCTATCTCCCCGCTTTCTGCAACGCTTTTTGCATGGAGGAAGCTTTTGTCAAACCTGCGCATGAAGCCTATCTGCAGAATGCCTCCGCCTTTCTCCGAGGCGGATATCATCTCCTGGCATTCCTCTTCGTTCAGGGCCATGGGTTTTTCGCATAAAACATGCTTGCCTGCGAGCGACGATGCGACCGAGATCTCCCTGTGGAAGGCGGTGGGCGCGGCGACGACCGACGCATCGATATTCCCGTCTTCGACGGCCTTCCCGTAGTCCGTGTAATACTTCTCTATTCCCAGTTCCTTGCAGGCCTTCCTGGCGGCCTCTTCGTCCGGATCCGACACCGCGTAAAGCCTTGCTCCGGGAATTCGTCCGGCGAAATTTGCAGCGTGTATCATCCCGGCTCTTCCTGCTCCGAAAATGCAGACATTCACAATTTCCTTATTCTTTTTCATTCCATTTCCTTTATCTTCTTTGTTTACCTAACCCTTCGGCTTATTTCGCCCAACCCGGCCATTTACTCCATTACGATCCTGCCGCCTTTCATGAAGATCCTTTTCGGGAACCCTTCTTTCTCAATGTCGCCGTAATTGTGGCCCGCCTCGCCGGGGTAGACGCAGAAAGACGAGAGGATCTCCCGCCCGGTATTTATTGAACGGTGAGCCCACGTGGGCGGCACGTAAACCATCCTTCCCCTTTCCATTCGTTCGACCGCCCAGGCCCCGCCTGCCGTTTTCATTGCCATGTACCCTTCCCCTCCCAGGCACAGGTAAATCTCGGCGGTTTCCTTGACGGAGTGGTAATGGCCCTTTGTCATGAATAATTCTTCTCCCACTCTTCCCGGCATGAGCCTGCTTATGCAGTACATAAGGTGCCCCCTTGCCTGGGGAACGGGCCTTTCCAGCACCTCGTAGTGCAACGGGTCGTTCCCGGAGGTTATGAGTTCTTCGAGGGCTTTGCCGTCGGCATAATAGCCCCGCATGTCTGAGGCTTTCCTGGTTATTCTGTTGCTTGGTTCCGGCATGGTCCCGTTTTCCAGGTCTATTAATACTGAAAACGGGTCAATCACTCCTTCTTCTCTTATCTTTGACATGTTTTGCCTTTCAGGTGTCCCTGGTTCGGGATGCTATATCCGATATCTTTATGAATTCTTTCCCTTCAACGGGCATATTCACGTGGAAGACCTCGGCAATGACCTGGGTCCACCCGTATATGAAATATACCCATCCGTCCTCGATGCGAAGGTTCCTCTTCTCCTGCCGGCGGGCCTGCTGAAGAAACAGAAGATCGCCCCTGTAGTTGAAATCCCATGCAATGCCGTTTTCGGGGAAAATCGCGTCATCAGTCAGGGGTGAGCCCGGCGCATCCTTGCCCAGGCCGGTTGCATTGATAACCATTGAGCCGGGCTTAAGCCCGTTTACCACCCTGTCGTTGCAGCGGCTTTCCGGGCAGTGCCGGTAAACCATTTTTATTCCGGGGTTTATCTTATCGTGGACCTTCTTCATCTCTTCCAGCCTCTTCACGCTCCTGTTGGTAACGTAAATGCAGGAAGGATGGCATGAGCGCGGCTGCTCCTTCATGAACCACGCTGTAAGCGCGAGGGAAGAGCCTCCAGCGCCCAGTATGCATAATTCTCCGCCGCTTCTTTCCCAGTAATCTCCGGGGAGGAAAGCCCTCAGGGCAAGGCCGCTTGTCATGGGATCCTTCGCGTGCCCGAACAGAAGACCATCTCTCTTGGATATGCAGCTGACTTCTCCCAGCAGGCTCGCGTAAGGGCACAGATGGTCGAAGAGATCCCTGCTTGCCGACAGGAGATCTATCTTGTGTGTTGTTACAAGCCCCCCCAGGGAGAGTGGATCGTTCTTGATGAAAGATACAACCTTCCTGTAAACATCGGGGCGGTCATGCCACTTGCAGTCTATCCCGGCAATGTCGCAGTCTCCCAGTCCCAAGTGGGCCGCCCAGAGGGGGAAAACCTTCATTATGGAAGACTTTGCCGTTGTGACGCCTATGAAATAAAACGTGGGTTTTTCTGCCGGTTTAAGATCTTCTGAAGTCATTTGAAAGTCCTTTTGTCAGATTTTTTCAATTGATGTGCCAAGCACCCTGCCCATTATCTCTGTTTCGTTGACCCATTCTCCTGACAGGAAGCACTGGTGGTGGGAAGATGCGTTTTTCATCAGGTTATGGCCGTCGGGCACCCTCACCACGGCACCGTTCAGACAGTGGGAACCCGGGTACTGCACGTACTTTTCGAGCATGCAGCCGGCCACGGTCATCCTGTCGAGTGAGGGCCCGAGTTTTACCATGGTCACGTGTCCCTGTGGTATGCGGGCGTCCACCGCCGTCGAATTTTCATCAACTATGGCCAGCACCTTTTTCCTGAGGGTCCACTCGTTTGCCTGTATGCCCGGGACCAGGCCAAGGTAGCCGCAGTGGGCAAGGAGAATGCAGTTTTCCGGGTTATCAACCAGTGGGAAATGGTCAATGTGCTCGTGTTCAAGGGGCGCCTGCCCCATGAGGTACGGGTATATGTTAGTCATCATGACGGGGGCTGCAAGGCATTTGTGGGCCAGGTACATGGTCATCATGCTCAGGGTGTCGGCTTCGCATCCCCATATTATTCCCCTCTCCGCGAAAAGCCTGTCCAATGCAAGGCAGGGAGTCGTGTCGCTGAACCTCGATTCGTTCAGGCAGTTTATTCCGATGCCGCCGATACCTGGATCCTTGTCAACCTCATCCATGGCGGCAATATACACCTTTGCCGCGCTCAGGAGCGCTTTTTCAGAAACCCCGCAGGTTTTTATCTCCCTTTCACCGAGGACTTCACGGGCCTTCCTGTCCGGGATCTCCCGCGCCTTCCTTCCAAATTCCATGAAACTCCTGCGCACGATCTCAACTCCGAATTTCTCCTTTATCCTGCGGCTGCAGGCATCCTCCCACCAGAAGAACCTCTTAAATATCTCAGGCTGGAAGCCTTCTCCCGGATTATCCTGGAATACCAGGAACCTGACCCCTGAAAGTTCCCTTTTGACCGAGAGAGACCTGCATATTATCCTGGTATGCCGCAGGTTGTAAGGCGCCAGGATCTCGATGCCCTCTTCTTTCATGAAAGAGACTATCTCCCAGTCCCACATGGCCATCGTTCCGAACCGGGACGTTACCGCAAGTATGGGCATGCCGATTTTCCTGAAATCCCCTGTCTGGCGGTAAGCGTTTCCGAGAAGCTGTGGAAAAATAGCCGCATCGGCGGCAGGCATCTTCTCTCCGAGTTTAACGGGCGGCAGGAATTCAGCTTCTTCAGACAGGAGATTCCCGAGCAGGCCAAGCTGGTTTCTGAAATCCGGGTTGCCCGGATCATTGAAATAAACGGGCGCCAATTTTGCTTTCATTTCAGCCTCTCGCTTTGCAGGTATAAGGTTCTGTCTTAATCTTTCCGGACTGCCGGTCAATCTTATCACGGGCTTTAGTCCCGTGTCAAAATCATTCCTTTCAACTCCTGAGTTTTTCAGGGGAGACGTAATCCCCGTATTTCTCCCTCATTTCCTCGAGCCGTTTCTTCTGTATACCGAGGATCTCGAAAAGAATCCCGGGAGCATCGCTGACGTTCTGCCTGTGGAACCTTTCCACCCTCTCTATCTTGGCGAGGTTTTCCGGGATTCTTACCGTGAACTGGGCGGCGTAATCATCCCTGGCGTAATCCTTGCCCGTAAGCCGTTTGAAAAGCGGGACGAGGTCCTCGTAGATGGGGATCAAACCTGTGGGTATCTCGATGGCTCCGGCCTCGCCGTGAACCCTCATTTCCATCCATTTCAGCCATACGTGCTTGTCCCTGATGCCGTTGAGAAACTCTCCCCGGCGATCCCTCAAAAAGTAGTTCACCCCGAAAATAAGGGGCGGCTTATCCAGTTTTCTGCCGAAATCAAGGTTATTCTTTATGTACTTGCCCAGCTCTATGGCTACGAAATCCTGTATGCTCATGAGGTTTATCTCGGATACCCCTTCCTTTCCTATGATGGCAAAGGTGGTCTCCGTCTCGAGAGAAGCTCCGTAAGAAATGATCCCGTGGTCCCATCCGAAACCCTGCTGAACAGGGACGTATGCCCTTGCGTCCCTGCCGCCGTATATTATTGCCGAGAGCTCCACTCCTTGCGGGTTGTTCAATTCGGGATCGCAGTTCCCGAGGGAATTGAGCATGACGGCATACCTTGCATTCTTATGGGCAGGATTTATCCCGGATCCCCTGGAATCCTTCTTTCCCCTGTACCACTTTCCTGAGAAATTTTCTCCTTCCCCCGGCATATCAATGCCCATCCCCATCCAGTAAGGTTTTCTTTCCTTCACTAGCACGTTTGAGAAAATGACTTCATTGGGCGAGGAAAGGACTTCCCATATTATGGGGTCGTCCTTTCTGTTTATGTTCTGTATGATTCCGAATATCCCGGATTCAGCGTTTGCCGCCATGCATTTGCCTTCAACCGCCCTGAAGTAGGCTATGTCATCCCCCATTATCGTTTCCCCCGGGAGCATGGCCGTGGATGTCTTTCCGCAGGCGCTCGGAAAGGCGCCCGCGAAGTACGAATTCCTTCCGTTTTTGCCTTTCACCCCCATTAAGAACATATGCTCTGCAAGCCATCCTTCCCTGTCAGCCTTGCATATCGAAAGCCTGAGCGCGAGTTTCTTGAGCCCCACGGTGTTGCCTGCGTACTGGGTGTTTACAGAGTAAACGTTATCCTTCGTGTAATCTATGTATATCCTCTTCTTTTCGGGTTGGCAGCTTACCATCCTGCTGTCCATCTTTCCGCAGGAGTGGAGAATGGAGAAAAACCCGGCTTTCTGCCCCAGCCTTTTGAACTCTTCGTAGCCCAGCCTGTAAAGAAGGTTCAGGCTGTGCGACACGTAAAAGGAATCCGTGCATTCAACGCACGGGATGCTGAAAACGGAGTCATTCGGTCCGAGAGTCATGAACCTGACTGCCATTATGCGCCCTTCCATGCATCCTTCCATCAGGCCGCGGACCTCCTTGAGGCCTTCTTCTCTTCCTACCTGGTTGAGGCTTTCGCTCAGCCGGTCGTTTTCCGGAACCAGGTACCTTGTAACCTCCCTGTCCCTTCCCTGGTCTTCCATGCCGTCGAAATGTACGGTGTGGCCCTCGATTTCAAGGGCAGTTTCTTCTCCCGTTTTGAGCGCCATCATCCTGGTGTATTCAACGTCTTCCGGGGAATCCGTGCTTATCCAAACCGTGCCGGGACGGCAAAGGGCCACTGCGTCGGCCAGAAATTCGTGAAGCCTGGGATTATCTATGGCTTCAATCCTGGAGTAGTTCCGGCTGTCGAGTTTCGTTTTTAGATAGCTAAGGTAATCCCCTTTCATATGGCCTCCGTATCTGTTTGCATCACGCTTAAAGATTGCATGTCGTGCGGGTTTTTTATTGAAATCAAGATACGGGGAAGATGGTGAAAAGTCCTTCAAAGCATCTCTCTTTCAATTATAAATGTCATATGCCTGTAGAAAATTGATGGTTAATGGTATCACGTAAAGCCTGCCATGTCAAAGGAAAGGGGATAAATCCTCATAATGCACCTCATTCAGTTTTCTCCTCACGGGAAGCAGAGAACGTAATAATGGGCAGCACGGGATAATT
>JAKPNC010000123.1 GCA_029548585.1 bacterium
ATACCTTGACTCCGGAGATGCCGCAGGAAGGGGATTTGGACTTGAGGATGAACCCGTCAACGTCCTTGAGCCCTTTAAGGAAATTACTGCCGAAAGAAGATATCTTTCCGGTCATATCGAGTTCAGTTTTAAGCTGGACCATGTGAAGGGAATCCCCCGACTGTACGAGCCTGACAGGAATCCTCGGCGCGCCCAGCCCTATCTCCATCTCGGGGCAGACCGGCAAGAGGTTTGCATGTTCTTTAAGGCCGTCCACCAGGGGATTGGGAGTTGTTACCCCGTTGTACCTTACCGGCTCGAAAAAGCACCTGCTTACCACTATGTTGGGTTTTATCTCAAGCGGCATGTGCCTCCTTTACCCTCTATTTTAGCATTCCCGGGGAATTACTCAAAACGGACCGGGCATGTTATAATCTTGGAGTTGCTAATCTTACCAGAGGGGGAGAGATGGGAGATTCTATTATATCCGGCCTTATTTCGAAACTAAACATGCTGCCGGACGAAGCGGTGACGCTTATACTTGCGATGTTGCCGATTTCCGAGCTCAGGGGAGCCATACCTTTTGGGATTCACAACAACATGCCCCTTGCGAGGCTTCTCGCCATATCGATACTGGGCAACCTCCTGCCGGTCATACCCTTATATTTTCTGCTGGGCAGGATAATGAGGCTTCTCGACAAATCCAGGGCGGGGAGGGGTTTCTCCCGGTGGCTTGTCAACCGTACATTGAAAAAATCGGGCGTGATACAGTTGTACGAAATGGCAGGACTGATAATTTTCGTGGGTATCCCCCTGCCGATGACGGGAGCCTGGACAGGAACCGTGGCCGCAGTCCTTTTGAAGCTCAGGCCGAAGTACTACTTTATCGGGATAACTGGAGGGGTTCTCCTTGCGGCGGCAATCGTTTCCGCACTTATGCTTCTCATAAAGATTGCAATATGAGAGCTTTATCTTCCTGTCTCCTTTAAAAAGAGAAGGCTGCCTCCACCGCTTCTTCCGGGGTCTTTACAAAAAGAGGTTTCTTTCTCATCTTCCTGAGCAGGTCTTTCCCGGACAGGATGTCGCTTACCCCTGCGGTGCCTGTAATTACAACCGTGGGCTTGTTTATGCTGACCGACATGGATATTTCGTTGAGGGTTCCCCACCTTCCGCATATGGCTATCATGCAGTCCGCGCAGTTAGCTATGAGGGTGTTTCTGTAAAACCCGAGGTTTGTAGCAAGGGGTATGTCTATATAGGGGTTTGCCGCTTCTTTTTTCCATGGAAGGATGCCGACCGTTATTCCGCCGGCTTTCTTTGCCCCCCTCGCTGAAGCTTCCATTACACCTCCCAGTCCCCCGCAGACAAGGATGCCTCCCCTTTCGGCTATGAGAAAGCCTGTCCTTTCAGCCTTTTCCAGTATTCTTTCGTCAAGGTTCCTGTCGTTTCCGTTACTGCCTGAAACAGCTATTATTTTCCTTTTGTTCAAGGTTTACCTCCTTGCAGAACCAGGTGGTTGAGGTTAAAAAACTTCTGACAAAGAACCGAATGAAGCTCCATTCTTCTTTCCTGGCCGCTTTTTCCCTTTTTCCCATGACCGTGCCGGCTGGTCGGGTTCCATTACGGGCATGTAAAGTATAAGGGGTTCTTCATCCGGCAAATGCGCGTCTGATTGTGAAAAATCATATCTTATGTTAGAATAAAATGCAAAAATAGCACGAAAAACCAGGGAGAATCATGATATCCGAAAGAATAAGGGAATTGAAGCCTTCTGCAACGATGGAGATTAACAGGAAATCAAAGGAAATGCAGTCAAGGGGACTTGCGGTGATCAACCTTTCCGTCGGAGAACCGGATTTTGATACCCCGGGACCGATAAAGGAGTATGCCATAGACTCCATCCGTGAAGGTTTTACCAAGTATACCGTTGAAAAGGGTATCCCGGAGCTGAGACAGGAGATATGCTTCAAGCTTAAAAGGGACAACGGGCTTTCTTACGATCCGGAGCAGGTCGTGGTTTCCAACGGGGCAAAGCATTCCCTTTTCAACCTTTTCCTGTCAATCATAGAGCCGGGCGACGAGGTTATAATACCCGCACCTTACTGGGTAAGTTATCCTGCAATGGTAAGCATTGCCGGAGGCGTCCCGGTATTCTGCAGGTGGAACAGGGATTTTAAGATAGACACGGAACATCTCAAGAGCCTTGTTACCCCCAGAACCAAGGCC
>JAKPNC010000128.1 GCA_029548585.1 bacterium
TTTTATAGAATTCCCAGGAGTCACGGTCTCTTACCGGATACACGCGGAACTCCGGCATGCTGTAAGTATCGGGATTATCCTTTACTTCGCGGGTTACCGAGCCGTCTTCGCCTTCAATGATTACGTATCCATTCTCCTCGCGGCGCTTACTCTTTATGCCTTCAGCTCCCCGTGCAAGGGAAAAATCCAGTGTTGCGGGACCTGTGGTACCCCAGTAACGGTACCAGTTTTCAACATCATCTTTCTGCCCCTTGGTCACGCAGAGCGGCATACCGGTGGCAAAAAGGCGCTGATGGGCGGGTTTCTGGCAGCCGCGGCTCATGCCCGGCGCTCCGGGAAATCCGAATATGGGGATATAATCAGGTTCCTGTTTCAGGGCGACGGCAAGAAACCGCTCCCGGTCGTTCAGTCTGCTTTCCATATTCCTGTTACCTTGAACTGCATCGCCCTTCTTTTCTGCCCTAAACGATTGTGCAACTCTTATGGTTCAACGGTCCCCGTTTTTTTACAGGCCGAGGTCTTTCCTGGTGAAGATGGATTCGAATTGATAATTTCTCCGGGAAAAAGCTTCCCTTGCGCCTTCAAGCCTGTCGACTATGGCTATGACTTTTTCCACCCTGGCACCCTTCTCCTCGGCCGCCTCTATCGCCCTGAAGGAAGAACCCCCCGTGGTAATAACGTCGTCCACTATGGCAACCCGCCACCCTTTTTCAAGGTGGCCTTCAAGCCTCTTTTCCGTCCCGTGGTCCTTCTTCTCGGACCTCACGGCAAAAGCTTTCACCGGGCGTCCCTCAGAGTAGCTCACGACTGCCACCGCCGCCACTATGGGCACCGCTCCCATGGCAAGTCCACCTACGGCGTCTACCCCCTGGTCTCTTATCATTCCGCATATGATACGGCCTGCAAGGTAGAGGCCTTCCGGATCGAAGGTTATCATCTTTCCGTCTATGTAATAACTGCTGGTCCTTCCGGAAGCAAGCTTCCTTTCTCCGAATACCAGCGCCTTTTCCCTGATAAGCCGTAGAAGCCTTTCCCTCAATTCTCCTGCAGTCCCGTTTTTATTCATCCTGTCACCTATAGCTTTTTCCTGCCTTCTATGGACTTCCGCAGGGTAGTTGAATCTATGTATTCTATCTCGGCGCCCACGGGAATCCCGCAGGCTATCCTCGAATGGGGTATCCCTTTCTCCCTGAGCATGTCGGAGAGATAGGCTGCCGTATATTCTCCTTCTGCCGTGGGATTTGTCGCGATGATGACTTCGAGGATCTCTTCTTTGCAGAGCCTTTCGGCAAGCTGTGGTATCTTGAGCTGTCCGGCGGGAACCCTGTCGAGCGGGGATATTCTCCCGCCCAGGACGTGGTACTTGCCCCTGAAACCGCTTTTTTCGATAAGAACAAGGTCCTTGGCCTCTTCCACGACGCACAGCACGTTTTCCCTTTCGGGATCGGAGCATATGTGGCAGAATTCGCTTTCGGACAGGTTGAAACATCTCCTGCACAGCCTTATTTCCTTCTTGAGAAGCACGAGGTTTTCGGCAAGAGCCACTATCTCTTCCTGGTTCTCTTCAAGGATGTAATTGACTATCCTTTCGGCGCTTTTCGGGCCTATGCCGGGAAGTTTCACTATCTTCTGTATGAGTCTTTCAACCAGGTCGGGATAGTAATTCATTTTAGAAAGGCAGGTTCATGCCGCCCATCTGGGCTTTCATTTCGCTTCCGATCATCTTCTCAACTTCTTTCTGGGCGGTTGCGAAGGTGGATCTTATGAGCTTTTCGATAAGCGCCTTATTTTCAGCCTTGAGGATATCCTGGCTGATCTCTATTGAAAGAATCTCCATTTTACCGTTCAGCTTCAACTTTATTTCTCCCCTCGGAGACGATGATTCCACCGTTTTGCCCCTTAGCATCTTCTCAAACTGGGCAGCCTGTTGCCTGAGCTGTCCGATCTGTTTCAGGTTATCGAATATGTTGGCCATTCATTCCTCCAGTTTAACTATCTCCCCATTGAAAAAATCAACCACTTTCTTCACTTCGTTGTTACTTATTATATTATTTTTTGAACTTTCTTCCAAATGAAACTCAACCTTGACGGGCATCCCGGCCATCGAGGCCAGGACCTTTTCGAAAAGCTTCCTGTTGGCAGGCTGTTCAACCTTTGACTTGTGGAATCCGAACTTAGGGCCGAAACGGACCGCCACGGTATCCGGCCCCGCCTTTTCCGGGATGCCTTCCCTCAGGGCCGCCACAAGGGTCGGCTTGCTCTTTTTCACCTCCGCCAGGACGGTTTCCCACCGGGTAAGAATGCCGTCTATGCCCGGGGAGTCCTGCCCTTTTTTACCGGCATCGGGTAAAACGGTCTCTTCAACGGAAGGCTTCTCCGCAGGCGGAACGACGGGGGCTTCCTTCTCCTTTCCCTCTGCCGGAAGCGTTTCGCTGACGCGTTTTGCCGGTTTTGCCGGCTTTCCTGAAACTTCTTCCTTTTCAAAAAGGCCTTTCCCCTTTTCTTCCGGAGGCAGGGCTTCAACAGGCTTTTCGCTTCCAAGCATCCGGGTAAGCCTGAAGATGAGAAGTTCCATGAGAACAACGGGCAGGCTTGACACCCTCATCCTGTCCCTGTAATCGAGAATAGTGGTAACCGCGTCCAGGAAGATTTCGGCTCCCACGTCTTTAAACAATGACGCAAGCTCTCTGTCTTCGGTGGAAACAGGCTCTTCCTGGCCTGCCTGGACAAGTACGAGAAACTTAATCTTTTTCACAATCCCGTCCATGAGAAGCGCAGGATCTTTTCCTTCTCCAAGCAGTCCGTGGAGCATGCCAAGCCCGTTCTTTATGTCCCTTCGCCTCAGGAATGAAAGAAGCCCAATGATGCCCTTGTCATCAACTATCCCCAAAAATTCCCTCGCTTCCGCGCCCGTGATCTTCCCCGAAGCCGCGTTTACCATAAGCTGATCGAGGATACTCAGGGCGTCTCTCAGCGAGCCTCCCGAAAATTCGTATATCGTTCTCATGGACTCGCTGTCAATCGTCACGTTCTCCTTTTCGCCTATCCCTGTAAGCTGTTCCACCATCTCTTCCATGGTGAAGGGACGGAAATTGAACCTCTGGCACCTTGAAAGTATGGTAGGCAGTATCTTCTCGGGGGAGGTCGTCGCGAGAAAGAACTTGACGTAAGAAGGAGGCTCCTCGAGAGTCTTGAGAAGCGCATTCGACGCATCTGTCGTGAGCATGTGGACTTCGTCTATGATGTATATCTTGTACCGGCTCCTCGCAGGCCTGAGGTTCACGTTGTCCCTTAAAGCCCTTATCTCGTCTATCCCCCTGTTTGACGCACCGTCCAATTCAATCACATCTATCGAGGATCCGG
>JAKPNC010000141.1 GCA_029548585.1 bacterium
TATTACAAAGCCGGCTGGACGCCTCTTGCGGAACTGAAAAAAACAGTGATGGCGCCTCTCGGAAGAGTGAGCAAGGTTCTTGAATACAATATCACCCGCAGGAAATCCGGGATACTTATTGACGGCAATCTTGGAAAAGAAGAGTGGGCGGGGCTTGACAGGAGCAAATCAATGGTCGTGGAGCAGTACTATACCGGAGATAAGAAAGAAGGGCCAAAGAGTTATGCATGGCTTCAATACGATGAAAAATACCTTTATGTCGGGGTATATAACGAGCCCGATCCTTTCACTGAGGCAATGCCCCCCCAGCATAAGGATTTCAAGAATCCTTTTGTGGAGGTTGACATTGAAAGTCTCATGGGTTCCCACAGCCGCGGCTGGTGGATTGACGATATGGCAACCGGGCCGATATATATAATGTCCGGTGATGCAGAAGGCAGGATAACTATAACCAACAAATTCGGCATGCCTCACCAGCAGGTAAAGAAACTTGAAGGAATGATAGAATACAAAGCAACCGTCTTAAACAGGGAAAACATCGAATGGACATGCGAGATGAAGATACCCCTTGCTGAAATTGGCATCAATCCTGCCAACGCGGACAGGCTCTCTTTTAACATTGGAACCTATAAGAGAAGCGGTTTTTTTGCCTGGGTGGCAACGGGCAGTTCTTTCTGGCGTCTCGAGAACGCCGGATTTATAAGGTTCGCCAGATAACCGGAGGGAATGAAATGGGAAGCATGGCATTCCAAAGCATCAAGATACCTTTATGGGCGGGAGAGCCGGAGGTGTTTGCCGCGCAGGAGCTGGCACGTTACATGAAAAAAATGACAGGCGCAGATATGCCCGTACGCAGGGGCCTGAAAGAATTGAAGGGCGGGTCGATAATCATATCAGATATTTCTCATCCTGCAAGCAGCAAGTTTATTCCCGGTGAATTGCATGATGGATTGGCATACGACGGCTATCGCATCAAATCCCTGAAAGACGATCTTTACATTGTTTCACGGGAATCCGGGGGTGTCGTGTTTGGAACATACGAATATCTCAGGAGGTTTCACGGATGCTCATTCCTGGATTACGGTAAAAGGGGAGAGAGCATTCCGCGCAACGGGGCGGTAATGCGCGGCAGTATCGATATCCTGGATAATCCAGCCTGCTGGTACCGGGGCTTGCAGGCAGACACATCCGGGGAAGAGGAGTCCCTTTTGGAGATGGTTGACTGGATGGCAAAAAACGGGTTTTCACACCTGTTGGTACATCTTAAGGAAGGGACTACTTTTGAAAATGTCCGTTCATGGCTTTTGCCTGCCCTGGCAAAAAGAGGAATTAAACTTGCTTACGGCCATCACATGTTCTGGAGGCTTCTGGGAGATAAAGGGTATGAAGACCACGAAAAGTTTTACAGAGAGTGTCCGGAGTTTTATCCTTTGATAAACGGCAAAAGGATACAGGGTGAGAAAAAAAGTCCTGCCGGGCTGGTCTTTGACAGGCAGCTCTGCTGGTGCCTCTCAAATAAGGAGCTGGCTGAAACCCTTTCCCGGAATGTTATAGATATTGCCCGGAAAAATCCTGAAGCCGACATCATTTCTTTCTGGCCGGATGACGGTTTGGCTCCTGACTGCCAGTGTAAGGCCTGCCAGTCAATCGTAACCGAACGGGACAGGGAAGAGACCTGCGGTGAAAAGCTTTATCCAAAAGGCAAAAGGGGAGACAGGGGAAAGATGCGAAAATATCTTAACCTGGCTAATTCTGTAGCCGTAAAGCTTGCTCAGGTATATCCTAAAATGAAACTGAGCGTCCTTTCTTACGTAGACCTGGCCGATCCGCCGGCCGGGATAAAG
>JAKPNC010000146.1 GCA_029548585.1 bacterium
GCGGATACTCCCGTCGCGCCACTTTGCCGCCACGTCTACCTGGCAGGCCACCTCCCTGCCTCCGCCGGTTATCCTCACGGCCGCCGGATCCTTAAGCTCCCCCTCGGGAAAGGATAGGCTGGCTACAAGCGGCCAGGGAGAGTCGAGCCCGGAGATATCGTTAACCTTAAGCATGAACTCACCCGCTTTAAGCACTGTGCCTGCATAAAGAAAAAATATCAGAAAAACCTTGCCCGATAATAGCCTCATATGTAAACCTCCGCTTGTTATGTGACCCCTGAAAGAAAAAAGGAAGGCATTGAAGGAAAGCCAGGTTTTCCGGGTAAGGAGAAAAACAGGAATCCCCGCCAATCCCAATGCCCCGCATGTTTTATTTCAATGAAGACAACCTTCCCCTGGCCTTGGGAAAGAGGCAAAAGCTTGAATTCCAAAGATTACCAAAGGGATAACGACTTCAGGTTGTAATCCTTATCCATGTAATAGACCGTCTTATTAACAGCAGTTTTATCGGTGGAGTGCACCTTTGTCACCTCTATAAATCTGTCCACAGACGCGTTCTCCACGTGTCCGTCCAGAAAAAGGAGGTTTGTATTACCGTTATGCCTGAAATGAACCTTTCCCGGCCTTCCCGTTTCATTTCTCCAGTCGGCTGTAGAGTACTGATTCTTATAGTAACTGTTAGACGATACAACACATATGCTATCAGAAAAAATCCAGAAGGCGGAGACGCTTTTCCCGGCCATCTCAAGTTTCTTGGCGTTAAAATACCCGTTGGAATCTGCATACTGGACCGGGAAGTAAGTTTTCCTTGCGCCGTAGACAGCATTGGGCATGGACGGATTATAAACAAAGGGCTTCTCGGAAGGGCACACTATGACATCGGTAGATATGTACGGTCTGTAATGGGAGGCATAAAGGAAACTGGTCCATGATCCTTCCCAATCCTGCATGTACATAGCGACACCTGTCCCAACCTGTTTCAGGTTATTCATGCAGGCGGCGCTTTTTGCCCTCGCCCTCGCCTTGCCGAGCGCGGGCAGAAGCATGGCGGCCAATATGGCAATAATAGCTATGACCACCAGAAGTTCTATGAGCGTGAAGCCTTTGCAATATAACTTTTTCGAGTTTCTCATCTTTCGTCCACCTCCGTTTTTGTCTGCGTTAACGCATTCAATACGCACTGGCAGGATTTCTCAAGGTATATGTGTTCGTCGGACGGCAGTTTGGAAAATCTGACTGGTACAGGTACCTGTATGCCCCCGAAACGACATACGAGGGCACCCATTTTGCGTTCCCACCCACGTAAAGGGCATTTACCCCGAACCAGTCGTGCTGGTCATGCCTTTCTCCCATCCTGAGATTCTGGTTGGCCGCATCCCATGCCACGTAATACTTTCTGTCAGCTATTATGACCGTATCTGAATGGGTCTGGAGATTAAGTCCGTAAGCATAGGCGTAAGAACAGGTTGAAGAAGTGACAGTTCCTGACGGCGATGGTTTGTGGGTACTGCTCGGGCATATGAAAAGATCATAGTCTGTCACGTACCGGGTAGTCTCAAATTCGCTTGAATCCGGGTCTATCTGTCCGGTGAGAAGAGAAAGAGACCTGTTGATCTTAGTTGTTGCGGCCTGGGTCCCCCTGGGTTCAAGCACGGGAAAACTCTGGTCCCAGTCCTGAGCATACAGGTGAAGCACAAGGCCGAGCTGTTTAAGATTGGTCAGACAAACCCCCCTTCTCGCCTGTTCCTTAGCCTTTGCCAGAGCTGGAAGAAGCATGGCGGCAAGAATGGCTATTATAGCAATTACAACAAGCAGTTCTATCAGGGTAAAACCATTCCCTTTCCTGGTCTTCATGATCACCTCCGTGATCTTTCCCATTAAAACCTCCGCTTAATTTGCAATTACGTGCTCATATCAAAGAGGTCTAATCCCTTATAGCCGAACCACTTTAAATTGAAACACCTCTACCCCGGGTTGTCAAGTTTTTTTTACAGTCGGGTCCACGGACTTTTATATCCCGTCCATAGCCTTCTCTGCCTGAGAGCGGCAGAATACTCCCTTACTGGCATCCCAAAGCCTGCATAATCAACCAGGGTACCGGGCTATTGACATATCACGTTTAATGATATATCATATGTGTTTGATATATAAAAGCCATAAGATACCGGCAACAAAAGTGGAACGCTTTACGGAGAGAAGAAATGGGAACAAATGAGCAGAGGTACGATGCGACGACAATCCAGGTTCTCGGCGGTATAGACGCCGTCAGAAAAAGACCTGCCATGTATATAGGAGACACGTCCATATTCGGTCTCCACCACCTGGTTTATGAGGTAGTAGACAACAGCATAGACGAGGCCATGGCCGGATGCTGCACCGAGCTTTCGGTAACCGTGCACGGCGACAACAGTGTGACTGTATCCGATAACGGCAGGGGCATTCCGGTAGACATCCATAAAACCGAGAACAGGCCTGCGGTTGAAGTTATCCTGACGGTTCTCCATGCCGGCGGCAAATTTGACAAGAAGGCCTACAGGGTATCGGGAGGACTCCACGGGGTAGGCGTATCAGTGGTCAACGCCCTCTCGGAATGGCTGGAAGTTGAAGTCAAGAGGGACGGGGAAGTATACCACCAGAGGTACGAAAGAGGAAAACCGGTAACTCCCCTTACCGTAATCGGGAAAACAAAAACGACAGGCACGAAGATCACCTTTCGGCCCGACGAGGAAATATTCGAGACCCTCGAGTTTGACGACAGCATCCTTTCGGGCAGGTTCAGGGACCTGGCATTTCTCAACGCAGGCATAAAGATAATCTTCGAAGACGAAAGGAAGGAATTGAAGGAAGATTTTCATTACGAAGGCGGCCTGGTCTCTTTCGTGGAGTACCTTAACCGGAACAAGAAAGTCTTATTTGAAAATCCCCTCTATTTCAAGAAAGCCGAGGAAGATGTCGAGGTAGAAGTTGCCTTCCAGTACAACGACGGGTACAGCGAGACCGTCCTCTCTTTCGCAAACAACGTCAACACAAAGGAAGGGGGAACCCACATAACGGGCTTCCGGGGGGGGATCACCAGAGCCATAAACGAGTACGGCAAGAATAACGGGTTCCTCGACGACAAATCCCTGGCAGGCGAAGACGTCCGGGAAGGGCTGGTGGCGGTTGTCAGCGTGAAGCTGGCAGAACCCCAGTTTGAAGGCCAGACAAAAACCAAGCTTGGAAACTCGAAGATACGTTTCCTTGTTGAGAGCATAACATCCCAGCAGGTATTCACCTTTCTCGAGGAGAACCCCGAGCCGGCAAGAGAGATAATAAACAAGTGCATCTCGACGGCAAAGGCGCGTGAAGCCGCGCGCAAGGCGCGGGACCTCACAAGGAAAAAGCTTTCCGAAACCGGGGCCCTGCCGGGAAAACTTGCAGACTGCACCATCAAGGACCCCGAGAAGAGGGAAATCTTCATCGTCGAGGGAGATTCCGCGGGAGGAAGCGCGAAACAGGGAAGGGACAGATTTTTCCAGGCCATACTGCCCCTGAAGGGGAAAATCATCAATACTGAGAAAGCCCCGCTTGAAAAGGTGCTCAGCAACGATGAAGTCAAGACGATGATTGGCGCAATCGGCGGAGGGGTCGGGGAAGACTTCGATATATCAAAAACGAGATACAACAAGATAATAATAATGACCGATGCCGACGTGGACGGAGCACATATACGCACCCTGCTGCTGACATTCTTCTACCGGCAGATGCAGGAACTGATCAAGCAGGGACGCATATACATCGCACAGCCGCCGCTCTACAGGGTCAAGAAAGGCAAGAAGGAGTTCTACATAGACACGGAAAACGAAATGGACAGGACACTGATACACATGGCGAAGGATAACATGCGCATCAAGGTCAGGAAAAATTCGAAATTCATCGAGGATAACGATAACCTCAACAAGCTTGCCACTGCAAGCAAGAGGCTCAGCGAGATCAAAAAATCCCTCGAGACAAAAGGCATAAGCATTGAAGCTATCTTCGAATACAGAAAGAAACACAGGAAGACTCCCCTTTACTGGCTGAAATACGAGGAGCAGGAACACCTCTTTTCAACAGACAAGGAGCTCTCAACCTTCATGCAGCAGCACGGGAAGGAGGAGATGGATCTCTTCTCGAGCGGGGATAAGAATTACAAGCTCGTGGAGCTTTACGAAACAAGGGATATAGAAAAGATACTGCTCAAGCTCGAGGAATACAATATAGAGATGACAAACCTTTCCGAGAAGATTTTTATCGTGGAGGAGGGAGAGAACAAGTCGGAAGAATGCAGCCTTGTCGATCTCCATGACATCATAAAGGCAAAGGGCAAAAAAGGGTTGTCAGTGCAGAGGTACAAGGGCCTGGGAGAAATGAATCCGTCCCAGCTCTGGGAAACCACGATGGACCCTGAGATACGCAGGATGAAAAAGGTGATGCTCGAAGACGCCGCGAAGGCGGAAGAGATGTTCACAGTGCTCATGGGGGATGCCGTCGAGCCCCGCAGGGAATTCATCGAGAGATATGCGAAAGAAGTCAAAAACCTTGATATCTGACCTTTTCTTGCGGCCTGGCCGCAAGAAGTCAGAGAGTTGATTATGCGGGCGGGTTAGCCTGCATGAAAAGCGGATTCTGCCCGGCAGAATCCAAAAGGATGGAGATAGAATGGCAGACGAAGCAAAAATTGTGCCTGTTGGCATCGAAGACGAAATGAAGGGTTCTTACATAGACTACGCCATGAGCGTAATAGTCGGCAGGGCCCTGCCCGACGTGAGGGACGGGCTGAAGCCCGTGCACAGGAGAATCCTTTACGGCATGCTTGAACTGGGAATAGAACCTGGCAAAGCCCATAAAAAATCTGCCAGGATAGTCGGCGAGGTCATGGGCAAGTACCACCCGCACGGGAATTCAGCCATATACGACTCGATAGCAAGAATGACCCAGGATTTTTCCCTCAGGTACCCCCTCATCGACGGACAGGGAAACTTCGGCTCGATAGACGGAGACCCGCCCGCCGCCATGAGGTATACCGAAGCAAGGTTCAAGCATATCGCAATGGAGACCCTTGCGGACATCGATAAGGACACTGTGGATTTCGTGCCCAATTTCGATGATTCTCTGCTTGAACCCGTTGTCCTGCCAAGCAAAGTTCCCAACCTCCTGGTGAACGGATCCTCGGGTATAGCCGTAGGCATGGCAACCAACATTCCGCCCCACAACCTGGGAGAAGTTGTAGATGCTCTGACCGGGCTGATAGACAACCCGGACATATCCATGGAAAAGATCATGGAGTTGCTTCCGGGACCCGATTTTCCCACGGGTGCGACCATATGCGGAAGGGACGGCATAAGGAAAGCTTACACCACCGGAAAGGGAATAATAACCATCAGGGGGAAGGTAGAGGTCGAAGAAGACAAGAAAAAAGAGGCTATCATCATAAAGGAGATCCCCTACGAGGTTAACAAGTCCAACCTGGTCGCCCACATTGCAAGCCTGGTGTCAGACAACAAGATTAACGGGATAAGCGAAGTAAGGGACGAATCCGACAAGGAAGGCATGCGCATAGTCCTCGAAGTTAAGAGGGGCGAGAACGTTGACATCATAATAAACCAGCTTTACAAGTACACCCAGCTTCAGACATCCTTCGGCATCATCAACCTTGCGCTTTCGAACCAGCAGCCCAGGCTCCTCAATATCAAGCAGATGCTTCAGCTCTTCCTTGAACACAGGAAAGAGATCGTATTGAGAAGGGCCGCCTTCGATCTGAGGAAGGCCGAAGAAAGATACCATATAGTATGCGGCCTCATCATAGCCCTCGATAACCTCGACCGGGTCATAACTCTTATCAGGAACTCCAAGACGGTGGAAGAGGCCAGGGAAGGCCTTATGGCCACCTTCAGGATGAGCGAAAAGCAGGCCCAGGCAGTTCTCGCAATGCCTCTGTCGAGATTGACCGGGCTGGAAAGGGACAAGATCCTGAAGGAACAGACCGACCTGCAGAAAATCATAAAGGATCTCCAGGGGATCCTTGCAGATCCCGAGAAGGTGAAAAAAATCATAAAAACCGAACTTAACGATATGAAAAACCGGTTCGGGGACGAGAGAAGAACGGAGATAGTCGGATCCATAGAGGATTTCGACGAGCTCGACCTGATAAGGCCCGAAGACATAATCGTCACGGTCTCGTCGGAAGGATACATAAAGAGAACGTCCCTTGAACTCTACAAGAGGCAGAGAAGGGGAGGCAAGGGATTCATCGGGGTCAAGACCAAGGAAGAGGACTACGTGAAGCACCTGTTTGTATGCTCCACGACCGATACAATACTCTTCTTCACTGAAAAGGGACAGCTTCACTGGTTGCGAGGCCACCTGATACCCGATGCCGGAAAGAACGCAAAGGGCAAGCCCATAGTAAACCTGCTTACCATAGATACGGGAGAAAAGATAGCGGCGGTCATCCCTGTCAAGGAATTTACGGAAAACTGCTTCCTCCTGATGGTAACCAAGCACGGCATAGTCAAGAAAACCGTACTCAATGCTTACAGCAGGCCCAGGAGAGGCGGCATAAAAGGTATAACACTGAGGGAGAAGGACAGGCTCATAGAAGTCAGGATGACCGACGGGCAGCAGGACATCGTCCTGAGCACCAAGCACGGAATGAGCATAAGGTTCTCCGAGAAAGAAGTAAAGCCCGTTGGAAGGAGCTCCATAGGCGTAATCGGGATAAGGTTCAAGAAGAAGGAAGACGAGGTCGTGGGATGCGAGATCTTCCCGTCCGACGAGAAGGAGAAATCCCTCTTTACTGTATGTTCCAAGGGGTTCGGCAAGAGAACCATGATTTACAACTACAGAAAACAGCACAGGGGCGGCTCGGGCATCATAGACATAAAAACAGGCGGAAGAAACGGTTACGTGGTGGGCATTAAGGCCGTCAAGCCTAAAGACGAGCTGATCCTCATCACCAGGAGCGGAGTCACCATAAGGATGACGACCGACGATGCGAGGACCGTAAGCAGAAATACCGGGGGAGTCACTCTCCAAAAACTCCAGCAGGGAGACGTGATAATGGACCTTGCGCTCGTATCAAAGGAAAATGAAGAAGTTTGAGATCCTGGACCATACCGCAGACGTGAGGGCAAGGGTATTCGGAAATAATCCGGAAAACCTCTTTGAGAACGCGGCCGGCCTGCTCTACCGTCTTATGGAAACGGGCCGCGGCAGGCAGGGAACGGAAGAAAGCATCATGGTTGAAGCCGGGACGCTCGAAGATCTTCTCGTAAGATTCCTGAACGAGTTAATATACCTGGCCGAAACGGCCGGGAAAGCAGGACGGGTGAAAGTTGAAAGAATAAGCCGGGAGGGCAGCAGGATGCGCCTTTCGGCCAGGATGGGAAGCAGGCAGGCAGTCTCTTTGGGCAAAGAGGTGAAAGCAGCGACTTATCACGGCCTGAAGATAAAGGAAGAAAAGGGTATCCTATCGGTCTCCATCATCTTTGATGTTTAGGAGGTATCCATGCTGAAGAAAGATAAAGAACGTTACATTAAGCTTCTCTTGAAAGAAAAGGACCGCATCTGCAAAAATCTTGGGCATTCAAGAGAGATGCTGACAAAAGGAGAAAAGGGCATTCCCACCCATATCGCAGACCATGGAACAGACGAGTTCGAAAAGGGTCTCGAGATCAACCTTTCCGACGGAGAGCTTAAAACCATCAATAACATCAGAGAAGCCCTGGAAAAGATAGATAACGGCACATTCGGCATATGTGACGGTTGCGGAAAGCCCATCTCGAAATCAAGGCTTGACATTCTTCCGTACGCAAATTTCTGCATCACCTGCCAGAACGAGAAAGAAAAAAGTGGCGAATAAGCATCCGGGTACTTTTTTCGCGGTATCTGCGGCGGCCCTCCTGGCAGACCAGGCTTCAAAGTATGCCATCTCGGGCTTCCTGAAGCAGAGGGCTTCTTGGTCTTTCGACATATTCAGGTACTTTTCCCTGACACTGGTTAGAAATACAGGCATATGTTTCGGAATGTTAAGCGGCATGAACCTGAGGTATTTCATCATTGCCGCCTCTCTTTTCATAGCCGCTTTCATCGCGATATACATGTACAGGCACAAAACGAAAGCCGTCAGGGTCCAGACGGCCCTCGGAATGATCGAGGGAGGCATCCTCGGGAACATGGCTGACAGGATACGGGTCTGCGCGGTAATAGATTTCATAAACCTTCACTTCTGGCCCGTATTCAACATAGCAGATATACTCATAGTTTCAGGCATCTTCATCATGCTTTTAGAACACACCAGGGGGAAAGATGTGTCCGGAGTTTCTGAAAATAGGTAATTTCGTAATATACTGGTACGGGGTAATGGTTGCCATTGGAGTGATGATCGGAAGCCTGATATTCCAGCGGCTCGCCAGGCGAAACGATTACCCTCAGGAACTCTCGTCACAGATCATCTTCTGGTCGGTGGCCTGGGGCATCATAGGAGGCAGGGTCCTCCACGTGGCCGTCCAGTTCCCCTATTATTACAGGAACCCCTACGAGATAATATCCATAAGGAACGGCGGACTGGCTGCCGAGGGAGCAATAATATCCGCATTCATCTTCCTTTGCATCTATTCCAGGGTAAGGAATTTCAACATCCGCAAGACCCTCGACATGATAGCCGTTCCCGTTCCCCTGGCGCAAGCGCTGGGAAGGATAGGATGCTTCCTTAACGGATGCTGTTACGGCAAGCTTTCAACGTCGGGCTTCTCCGTAAAGTTTCCATACCTTGCAACAAGGGTCCATCCAACCCAACTCTACTACGCTGCAGGGCACGTCCTCATCTTCCTCTTCCTTCTCCATCTCATGCGGAAGAAGCCAAAAGACGGAATCCTGTTCAGCGCCTACATAATGTGCTTTTCCCTGATGAGATATCTGCTCGACAACCTCAGGGGAGACCTGCTTCCAAACCAGATCGGCCTTTACCCTACCCAGGCAATAGCGCTCCTTATGTTCGCTGGAGGCCTCTTCTGGTTCATCTCATCGGCAAAACAGGCCGATACTGCAGGAGGACAGGCAGAGCGGCCGGAGCAGGAAACAATTCCGCAGGAAAAAGAGGAGAAAAAAAATGGCCAGGCTGATTTTTGACTATCCTTTCATAGGCAGGGAATACCGTCTGGAAAAAGAAACAACCATGATAGGCAGGGCGCCTGAAAACGATCTCTCAATACCCGACTACAGCATGTTCCGGAAAATGACGCTCCTCGAACAGAGGACATACCTTTCAAGCCTTAAAAACGTATCGAGAATCCATGCCAGGATTACAGTCAGAGGCGGACAATATTTTGTCGAGGATATCGGTACCAACGGACTGGGAAGCAACTACGGAACGTTCGTCAACGAAATACGCCTGGAAGTGAAGAAACCCTACCCCATTTCTGACAACGACCATCTCAGGTTCGGCCCCATAGAAACCGTTTTCATGGCAGAATAACGCCTGCCCTGCAACCTTTTGTTCCCAAATACATCTAAAAGTAAAGGCCTTGCCAGAGGCTTCGTTCCCCTGAAAAACGCCTTTCTTTTGCAAGGCTCAAGGCCGGGAAAGAAAATCCGAAGCCAAACGCGGGGGAACACGGGAGACAAAATATGAACATACAGGAACGTTTTACCAACAAAGCGCAGGAAGCTCTCATGGGAGCCCAGTCCGCCGCGCAGGAAAGAAACAACCAGTCGGTAGACTGCATACACCTGCTGTATTCTCTTGCCGAAAACGACGAACTTGCAAGGGATATTCTCGGGCAGATGGGCGTAAACGAGGCGGAGATGAGACGGGATCTTATACAAGAGCTTGAAAAGCTTCCGAAGGTCACCGGATCGGGAGCAGGCAACATATACATATCACAGAACCTCAACCAGGTACTCTTCAGGGCAAACCAGGAATCGAAAAAGATCGGGGACGATTACGTGAGCATAGAGCACCTGCTTATAGCCCTCGCGGAGATAGAATCTCCCGCTAAGAACATCCTGAAGAAACATGATGTCTTCGGCGAACGCATATCGAAGATTCTTCAGCAGACGAGGAACGGCGAAAAAGTGACGGACAGGGACGCCGAAACAAAATACAAGGCCATCGAAAAATATACTAAGGATTTTACAGACCTTGCCCGCAAGGGAAAGCTCGACCCGGTCATCGGAAGGGACGAAGAAATAAGGAGAGTCGTACAGGTCCTTTCACGCAGGACAAAGAATAACCCCGTACTCATAGGCGAGGCGGGGGTTGGAAAGACCGCCATCATTGAAGGGCTGGCAAGAAGGGTTGTTTCGGGCGACGTGCCGGAAGGGCTTAAGAACAAGAGGATACTGGCTCTCGACCTGGGCGCACTCGTTGCGGGCACCAAGTTCAGGGGAGAGTTCGAGGACAGGCTCAAGGCCCTCCTGAAGGAGATAGAGAAGAGGGAGGGAGAGGTTGTTCTCTTCATAGACGAGCTCCATACCCTGGTGGGTGCGGGAGCTTCCGAGGGAGCGATAGATGCTTCCAACATGCTGAAACCGGAACTCGCAAGGGGGGCCTTAAGATGCATAGGAGCCACTACCCTCGACGAGTACAGAAAGCACATAGAAAAGGACAGGGCGCTTGAAAGAAGGTTCCAGGTCGTATTCGTAAAGGAACCGTCGGTGGAAGAAACCATCTCAATCCTCAGAGGCTTGAAGGAGAGGTACGAAGTCCATCACGGTATAAAAATAACCGATAGCGCTCTTGTCTCGGCGGCGATTTTGTCCCACAGGTATATAACAGGCAGGTTTTTGCCCGACAAGGCCATAGACCTGGTCGACGAGGCCGCAAGCCGCCTGAGAATAGAACTCGACAGCATGCCGGCCGAACTGGACGAGATAGAAAGAAAAATAAGGCAGCTGGAGATAGAGAGGCAGGCCCTCAAGAAAGAGACCAGGCCGGAGATAAAGGAAAGGTTGTCAAGGATCGAGACCGAGCTTTCCGACCTGAAGAAGGAACAGTCGAGGCTCCATTCCAAATGGTCATCCGAGAAAAAGGTTGTCGAGAGAATTAGGAAGATAAAGGAAGAGATGGAGACGGCGGGCAACATCATAGAGAAGGCTGAAAGGGAGGGAGACCTCGGGAAAGCGGCGGAATTCAAGTACGGCAAGATGACAGACCTGCAGAAACGGCTCGAGGAAGAAGGGAAGAAACTCAAAAAAGCCCAGGAGAAGGACGGGGGACTTTTGAAGGACGAGATCACCGAGGAAGATATCGCCGAGATAGTCTCAAAATGGACAGGAATACCCGTATCGAGGATGCTCGAAGGGGAACTTGAAAAGCTTATAAAGATGGAAGAAAGGCTCTCGGGAAGGGTCGTGGGGCAGGCAGAAGCCATAGTTGCCATATCAAACGCCATCAGGAGAAACCGCGCGGGGCTCTCGGATCCCAACAGGCCCATAGGATCTTTCATTTTCCTGGGGCCCACGGGCGTGGGAAAGACGGAGCTTGCCAAGGCCCTTGCCGTGATACTTTTCAACGACGAAAACGCGCTCGTGCGGATCGACATGAGCGAGTACACGGAAAAATATTCCATTTCCAGGCTCATAGGGGCCCCTCCGGGATACGTGGGATACGAGGAAGGGGGACAACTGACCGAGAAGATAAGGAGAAGGCCTTACAGCATCATTCTCCTGGACGAGATCGAAAAGGCCCACAGCGAGGTGTTCAACGTGCTTCTTCAGCTTCTCGACGACGGCAGGCTTACAGACGGGCAGGGAAGAACGGTCGATTTCAGGAATACCGTTGTCATAATGACTTCCAACATAGGAAGCCAGTATATCACCATGTTCAAGAACGAGGATGCGGCAAAGGAGAAGATTTCGGAGGTCCTGAAGAATACGTTCAGGCCTGAATTTCTCAACAGGGTTGACGAAATAATAACGTTCAACAAGCTGACAAAGGAAGACCTGGGAAAGATAGTCGACATACAGGTGGGATACCTGCACAGAAGGCTCTCAGCAAAACATATAACCATCAGGTTCTCCGGCGACGCAAGAGAATACCTTGCGGAAAAGGGATACGACGAAATTTACGGCGCAAGGCCGCTTAAAAGACTCATACAGAAAGAAGTGGAAAACCCCCTGGCGCTTAAAGTCCTTTCCGGAGAGATAAAGGAAGGATCAGATGTCGAAATAACCAGGAAGGGGGATGGCCTCGAGATAAGATAAAAGACTCTGAGAAAACGCTCCCGGGAAAGGCAAGCCATGCCATTGCGGGCCTTTCCCGGCTTACCCCGGGATCCCGCACGGGTGTCATCCTGCCCTTCCTGTCGTTATGAATCACCCCCGCGCTTCTCATCCTGAAATGCTTTAGTCCGGGATCTCCCTTCCCGTGCAGGATATCGCATCGTGTCCGGCATGGCAAAGAAAGGTGTCATTTCAGGCGGCCGTGCAACAATGAAAGAATAAACCCGGCTTGCCTTGCCTGCGTCATAATAAAAAGGTAAAAGAAAAACAGGGAATGCCAGTTTCCTTAAAAAAGAGCGGTTGGGAACATAGGCAGGAAGGCAGTTAAGCAAGCAGTTGAAAACAGGCGGTTTCAGATCTTCTGAAAACCGCAGAACCAGTTAACCATAAAGGAGGAAAAATGAAGAAGATGGCGGCAATCATGGTAGCGGTCGGATTGATGTCCGGCATCGCTTTCTCAGGGATAGAGGAAGCAAAACAGCTTTTTAATGAACAGAAGTATGCCGAGGCGGAAGCTGAATACAGGAAAGCCCTTCCGGAGCTTACAGGCATAAAAGCAGCGACGACACAGTTCTATGTGGGATCCTGCCTTCAGATGCAGAAGAAATACGAGGAAGCCATCGAAGAGTACCGGAAAGTGGAAAAGATGGAAGGGGCGACCGCGGAGATTCTTTCCTATGCGGTTTACAGGATAGGCGTCTGCCTGCAGGCCGTAAAAAAATACGACCAGGCGATAGAGGAATACCGCAGGGTGGAAAAGATTGAAAAGGTTCCTGGATACAGGGTGGCCCTTGCCGCATTCGGAATCGGAAGATGTTACGAAATCCAGAAAAAGAACCAGGAAGCCCTGGCAGAATACAGAAAGATAGAAACAATCCCGGGCGCTCCGAAACAACAGATCGAACAGGCAAAGGTACGCATAACATACATAGAAAACCTGGCAAAACCGAAAGAATGAATTTTCCTCTCTGTATATTGGAAAGAAAACAAGAGAACGGAAGAATAGTGAAACTCAAAAAAACAGGGATTCCGAAACCATAAACCGGAGGAGGAATGAAAAGAATAGCGGCTTTTATAGCGGTAGCCTGCATTCTGTGCCCGATTGCATTCGCAGGCATAGAAGAGGCAAAAAAGCTTCAAAAAGAGAAAAAGTATGCTGAAGCTGAAGCCGAATATAGAAAAGCATTGCCCGAACTAAAAGGGGAAAAAGCCTTAGAAGCTCAGTTCCAGATAGGCATGATGCTTAAATTGCAGAAAAAGCATGAAGAATCGATAGAAGAATTTCGCAAGGTCGAAAGCATGGATAAAGTTCCAATCGCCCTTTTAACCGCAAGCATAGTTGAGATAGGCAATAGTTACTCTTATCAGAAGAAATACGATGAAGCACTGACAGAATACCGCAAAGCCCTGCCAAATCTTACAGGTACGCCTTCAGCAGAAATTCAATTTCAGATAGGGGATATTCTCCGTCTGCAGAAGAAATTTGCCGAAGCTATAGGAGAATACCAAAAAGTGGAAAACATTGAAGGGGTGAATCCTTCCGTCCTTGCCAGGTCAATCTACTATTCAGGTTTGTGCTTTTCTTCCATTAGAAAATTCGACCAGGCAATCGAAACATACCGCAGGGTGGAAAATATGGAAAAAGCGCCTGCTTCTTTCAAGGCTCTTTCCATATTAAATATTGCCCGATACTACGAATCAGTCAAAAAAAATGACGAGGCTCTGGCAGAATACAGAAAGGTGGAAAGAATAAAGGGAGCTCTTGGGAGACATGTGGAGCAGGCAAAGGCACGCATAACATACATAGAAAACCTGGCCAAACCCGGTGAATAGAGGCCTCTTTAAAGAGGGCGTCATACCCTTCTTTTTTTGGCAGGAAAGGCATTCTTCGCCTTTGCGTTGTAATATGCGCAGGGGAGTACCGAACCTTCCGTTTACTGTTGTCAGCCAATACTGTCAATGATATAATAAACGGACATGGACAGAAAAGAACTTCTTCGTTCTCTTGAGAATAAGGAATACGCCACCCTTGACAACCTTGTTACGGAAGCGGCGCGTATTATTCCCCACTTTGCAGGCGAACAGAGGAAGTACCGGGTTACCGTCTACCCGGACGAAAGAACCGTAAGGTACTACATCAACCAGGGCCTCGTGGACAGGCCTTCGGCTTCCCAGGGCAACCCTGCCCGTTTCACCTACAGGCACCTTCTCCAGATCCTGGCCGTCAAGCATCTCCAGGCGCAGTATCTTCCTCTTATAAAGATACGGGAGATTCTTTCCGGCCTGCCTGAAAAGAAAATGGAAGAAATTATCACGGGGACGGAGGAGCTCCCCCAGGCACAGCTCAACATTTCATCTCCAGGGAGAAGGCAGCAATCCCTCCTTTCCCGAGACGCACCCGATATTAATTATCCCATTGAAAGGGATATGAAATCTCATAGGCCTCCGATAGAATTTTTACGGGAATCATATAACGCCTACGAAGAGTGGTTCAGGGTCTCCGTAGCCGAGGGCATAGAGCTTAGCGTACGTTCCGGAGCCATAAGGGGCAGCAGGGAGGAAAAGAAAGAAGTCATAGAGAAACTTGCGGCCAAGATCCGGATCTACCTGGAAAACGAGAAAGACAGGTTGAACAGCAGGTAGTGGAATTGACATGTTTCCCTCAGACGCGGGGATGAACCGCTCACGCCATATCTTTCCTGCAGGATGTAATTAAAAACAGGAAGCCTGATTGGACACATGTAATGCCGGACCGCAGACGACAAGACATGAAGACCTTTTTTATTTTGACTCTTCCCAGGGGCAGAAAATGTATTTTTCAAACATGGCCTGATATTTACCTTCACATGTTTAGCTAAAAGGGAAGGACCCGGTACAGGAAAAGGGAACTTTTCGAATACCCGGGTGTCTAATGATTTAAAAGAGACAGAAAAGATAGGTCTCGCTTGGAAAATACCCGAAGAGTGCGGGATAAATAAATCAACCCTTACCCCGAATGGATATAAAATAAGGATTTGGGACAAGGGCAAAGGAGGCGCAATGCGCAAATTTCATGTTCTGGCTGCGATGGGCTTGATGGCTGCCTGTTTCATCCAACCGGTTGCGGCGGCGGA
Organism: bacterium; assembly: GCA_029548585.1. Lineage (GTDB taxonomy): Bacteria > Ratteibacteria > UBA8468 > B48-G9 > JAFGKM01 > JALNXB01. The sequence goes on from JAKPNC010000146.1 coordinate 15,357, forward strand.
GAAAGGTGTTCTTCCCTCAGTAAAGGATACCTCTGTCACCATTCCGGTTGAAGAATTCAGTAAATTTGTGAAAGATGCCAAAATTTCCCTGCCCTGGGCGGATTTTGAAAAAATTATCACAACCGACGGAACCAGGCACATAAGGCTGCCATGGGAAATGTTCCTTGAATACATTGACCCCGGCATGGCTGTAAAACCGCCCAAACCTCCCGTGGATTACACTCTTTCCTCTTTTCTTTACACGGGCTCTCCCGAAAAGAATTCCTGTACGCTGAATTTTTCCGCCAGTCTCACGGTTCTGAAAGACCCGGCGGACGGATGGACGACCGTAAAACTCTGGCCTGCAAACAACGTGTTCCTTTCTTCCCTTTCTCTTAACGGAAAGCCTGCAAATATCGTCAATCTCGACAATTTTTACCAGGTCATGGTGAACCAGCAGGGCAGTTACCGGTTGGAGGGAGAGCTCCAGGTGAAACTCTCGGGAGAATCCCTGCGCATAAGCCCGCCGTCAAACAGCGGTTCGGTATTGAAATTGTCTCTGCCCGGAAATTACGACGTGAATGCTTACAGCGCAAGCTCGGTGAAACTGAACAGGACAAAAGACGCCACGGATGCCGAGGTTTTCTTCCCCCCGTATTCCGAAGTCATGCTAAACTGGAATCTCATGGCCAAAGAACCCGCAGAGCCAAAAATACTCGCCACCGCCACGGTTTCATCCAGCATCCAGGCGGATATTGTTCGCACCACCGCATCCATACGATACGAGATTCTTTACCAGCCGGTGCAGTTTTTGAAGATTAATGTGCCGGAAGGCGTGAGGGTTAACAACGTAACCGGCAACCTGCTCGACTGGAAACAGACCGGCAGCCTGATCCAGGTGGAACTGAAGCCGCAAACCAAAGGGGCCGTGAACATAATCGTTTCATACGAACAGGATTTGAAAGCCGGCACAACGGAGATAAGTCTCTCCGGCCCTGAGGTTGCGGACGTGGAAAAAACAACCGGGTACCTTACCGTCTCTTCCATTCCCAATATTGAAATAGGCGCCGCATCCAATGAGGGTCTTTCTGTCGTAGACCCCAGGGAAGTACCGGGAGCAGGACCGGGAACAATCCTCGCCCTGCGGTTCAACCGGCTGCCTTTCTCAGCGGGCATAAAACTCGTGCGGCATGAGGAAATGCCCGTTCTGGAAGCCACCGCGGATTCCGCAAACGCCATCACGGCCGTCACCCCGGACGGCAAAACGATCACGCGGGTTATCTTCAACATAAGGAACAACTCCAAGCAGTTCCTGCAGGTGAAACTGCCTGCAAACGGCCGGCTCTGGAGCGTTTACGTGGGAGAATCTCCTACGAAGCCCCTTGCCGGGCCTGAAGGGAAAATTCTTATTCCGGTGCTTAAGCCCGGCACGAAAAGCGATGTTTCGCTCCCGGTCGAAGTTATATATTACATGCCCGGTTCCCCCTTCGGGAAGAGCGGCGACTTCCAGGCAACCCTGCCTGCCATTGATATTCCCATAATGCATTTCATGTATTCCCTGTATGTGCCCGACAGACTGCGGTTGGAAAACTTCGGAGGGAACATGGAAAAAGTGGCTGAGTTCGCACTGCCGGCGGAAAGAGAAAAAAGTGATCTGCCGGATAAGAAAAGGGTATCCGACGGCGGTTCTTTTGTCGCCAACAAACCTGAGGCATCGCCCCGGCAGAGTATAGTTTACCTTGAACAGCAGATGCGTCTGGAATCAAACGTGGGCGCTGATTCTTTCAGAGGGCGGACCGGGAGCGAAGAAAGAATGTCAACGCCGGGAGAACCGACTGCGGGACTTTTGCCGTTGAGGGTCTACATACCGGCAACAGGACAGCTTCTGAGATTTGAAAAACGGCTGGTAATAGAAGAGGACGTTATGCTGAAAGCCAGGTACCGTTTTTCAGACAGGGGAAGATAAGGCATTCCATGCAGGCTCAGGCACGCCCTTCCGGAGACCTGGCATGGTATGGCCTGAAATAAAACCATGCAGGACGGCATAAGCATGGTTTCAGGATTACAGGAAGCGGGAAAGAAGAAGAAGGTTGCGTTTTGTGGCGCCGGTATTTGCAAGAAGAGTTTCATGTCCTTTCTTCCCGGTTTCTTCCGCGAGAGAAGGATTATCAAGCAGTCTTACGATTTCCCCGTGAAGAGCCTCAAAGGAATCAACCTCTATTCCGCCGCTGCCCTCTTTTATCACCTTCCATTCCTCTAGGAAATGCCAGTTATATTTTCCATAAAGCACCGGTTTCCCGAAAGCGGTCGGCTCTATGGGATTCTGACCCCCGAACGGGCAGAGGCTTGCCCCCACAAATGCAACATCGCATATGCTGTAGAATTTGTTCAGCTCCCCGTAAGTGTCGACAATAAGAATGGAAGCCCCGGCTTCTTTGCCGGGACGGCTCTTCCTCGAGTAGCCCATCTTTCTTGACTCCAGGATGCCATACACCTGCGTCCTGTCAAGGTACCTCGGGACTATGATGAGAACCGTACCAGGATGGGAAGCAAGAAGCCTGCGGGATATCTCTACAACGGGTTCTTCTTCGGCAGGGTGGATGGATCCAAATACGACCACCTTCCTGCCTTCCGGGATATTATGCTCTTTTTTGACTTCACCCGGATTTATGCTCGCGCCCATGGAGAGGGCAAGGTCGAATTTCATGCTTCCGGATACCTCTACCTTCCCGGCCGATGCTCCCAGCCGGACAATCCTGCCTGCTTCCTGCGTACTCCTCATGGTGATTGCCGAAAAGAGTTTAACGAAATGCCGCATGAAAAACCGGAACCTCCGGTACCTGGCAAATGACGCGGGCGAAAGCCTTCCGTTTATGAGAAGAACGGGGATTTTTTTGTCTGAGGCCACCTTAAGCAGGGAAGGCCATATCTCGGTCTCCACGATCACTATGAGCTTCGGGTTGATTTCCCTCACAGCCTTCAGGGTTACGGGATAAAGGTCCACGGGAAAGAAAAGATGGGTAATCTCCGGAAACCTGGATTCGGCAACGCTTCTTCCCGTCCTGGTAACAAGGGTGACCACGACGTTTTCCTTTTTTTTTAATTCGGAAACGAGAGGCACGACGGACAGGAACTCACCTATCGAGACTGTATGTATCCAGACGTTCCGCCTCTCCTTCATGCGGAGGGATCTTTCTTTTCCGTATACGGCCAGCCTTTCCTTCCAGTCTCCGGGAAACTTCCCGTCCGGCCTGACCTTCTTCCAGGCCAGCGGAAACGCCAGCAATAATATCGTAAAGAGAAGCAGGTTGTAAAGAAACAGGTACGCGTTTATCATATTTAAGCGCTCCGTGAAACCATGAAGACCCTTTCAGGCTATTTCCTTCAGGATGTCCGGGTGAAGCCTGTTCAGTAAAAGATCGGCACTCCCGGCCATCTTCTGACCCGGACAGGCAGATATTGCTATGCAGGCCATTCCGGCATTCCTGGCGGACTCGATTCCCACGTCGGAATCTTCGAAAACCAGGCAGCGGAAAGGGGCGAGGCCCATCTTCCGGGCAGTCTCTATGTATATATCGGCGGCAGGCTTTGGCCTGGAGATATCGTTCCTGGTCGTGACATGCCTGAAAAACCTTCCCAAACCGGTTTTCCTAAGCACGGCAAGCACGAACTTCTTCTCGGAATTTGAAGCCACCGCGAGCAGAAATCTGTCTTTTGCCTCTTCAAGGATCTCCAGCGCACCGGGCATTACTCTGATACCCTGTTCATCAGCCAGCCTTACCAGCCTTGATGTCTTGTCCCTTACGATCTCTTCCGTACACAGGCAGGAAGGGATTACCGCTTCCGCCTTGAGTCTCTCCACGAAGTCGGTATCGGCAACGCCGGCATACCCGGCATACGACGATTCTTTCATCCTGAATCCCCTCAGGAGGAAAAGCTCCTTCCACGCCATGACATGAAGCCCCTCGGTGTCAACGAGAAGACCGTCCATGTCAAAAATAAGTCCCCTTATGCCTGTTTTCAGTTTTTCCTTGCCCATAGATTTGATTATTCGGGTGTAAAAATGTAGAATTATTATATTACAAATAACAGAAAGGAAGAAAAAAATGGTAAGAGTAAGGTTCGCCCCAAGCCCCACGGGATACCTGCACCTGGGGAATGCCCGCACGGCACTGTTCAATTATCTTTTTGCGAAACATAATAACGGAATCCTCGTCCTGAGAATCGAAGATACCGACGCCGAGAGGTCAAAAAAAGAGTATGAAACGGCAATAATGGAAGACTTGAAGTGGTTCGGGGTTAAATGGGACGAAGGCCCCGACACCGGCGGGGAAAACGGCCCGTACAGGCAGACCGAAAGGCTTGGCCTATACAGGCAGGCTGCAGAAAAACTTCTGCAGGAAGGCAAGGTCTACAGGTGCTACTGCACCAGGGAAGAGACAGAGGAGAGAAACAGAAGGGCAGGAAAGAACGAGTCAGCAGGATACGACAACTTCTGCAGGGACCTTTCTCCGCAGGATCTCGGAAGATATGAAAGGGAAGGGAGAAAGCCCGTTCTGAGGTTCAGGGTCCCCGGCAAGAAGGTGGAAGTAAACGACCTGGTCAGGGGACAGGTTGTATTCGAGCCCGGCAGCATACCCGATTTCGTCATAATGAAATCCGACGGGCTGCCCACTTTCCATTTTGCGGTTGTCATAGACGACTGCATGATGAAGATAACCCACGTGATAAGGGGAGAAGACCATCTTTCAAACACGCCCAAGCATATAATGCTTTTCGAGGCCATGGGGTTCGATATCCCGGGGTTTGCACACATGTCCATGACCCTGGGCAGGGACAAGACCAGGCTCAGCAAGAGGCACGGAGCGACCTCGGTCAGGGCGTACAGGGACGAAGGGTATCTCCCGGAAGCCTTTTTCAATTACATCGCCCTGCTCGGGTGGGGAACGGCAGAAAGCCAGGATATCTTTTCGCCCGAGGAGCTCGTCAGAGAATTTTCGATAGAGCGGTGCAATAAGTCAAATGCGGTCTTTGATCCCGAGAAACTGCTCTGGATGAACGGCTTATACATGCGCAAAACCACGCCGGCAAGGATTCTGAATCTTTCCCTGCCATACCTTAAAGAAGCAGGCATTGCCGGAGACGGCGAGACGGAAGAAAAAATGCATTACCTGGAGAAAGCCGTCTCTCTTGAGCAGGAAAAAATAAAACTCCTGAAGGATGTTCCGTACCATATAGGTTTTTTTGTCAAAGAACCCGTATATGAAGAGAAGGCGGTAAGCAAGTACCTTACGGAAAAAGGGAAAGAAGTTCTCGGTGCAATCCTTACTTCTTTTGAAGGTTGCGAAGAATGGTCTATTCATGACCTTGAAGCCAGGGTGAGAGATTTCTGCGAAGCGAAAGGATACAAGGCGGGAGAGGTTTTCCATCCTTTGAGGGTGGCTTTGAGCGGCAAGACCACAGGGCCAGGCCTGTTCGAAATGATCGAACACCTGGGAAGAGACAAGACCCTGGAACGTCTGAAGAAATGGTCGGCCTGAGAAACAAATGGACCTGGCACGGCCCGTCCATGCCTCTCAGGGCAGAGAAAGAGGATTTTCATCCGATCCGCTTCCCTGGAAGAGGTTGCACCTTTCCATCTCTGCTTCGACAGCGCCAAGAAGCCTGCTTTTGTCGTTGAGCCAGGCCGGAGCGGCCAGGAATTCTTCAGGGCAATCGGCGGTGAGCCTCTGTATGACGGTTCCCGGATGCAGCCTTGAAATAAACAGGGAGACGGCTGAAACGTACCCAGCCAATGTCCAGGGCGTATAGCTTCCTTCCAGCAGCATCTTTTCCATGCGGGTGTTCCTGACGACGTGGAGGGGATGGATCTTGATGCCGTCAAGTCTGAGTTTACAGCATTCTTCTGCCG
>JAKPNC010000153.1 GCA_029548585.1 bacterium
GAAGAAATCATTGAACTATGCCGCTATTTTCATCTTGAACTCGGATTCAGGGGATGCAAACCCTACCATTTCGGGGATATGCCTTATAATGGCAGGGGATATAACCCCTACTGGGAATTTGCCGACAGGCACAGTTTATACGGACTTCTGCATATCGACTCAAACAAGGCCGGCACCAATTGCGTTGAAGACCTTGCCGCAAGATATCCCAATGCCACTTTTCTTATCGCCCATTCTTGTTCTCACTGGAAGTTCGTAAAGCTCGTTGCGGAATCAATACTGAAATATCCCAATATAATGGCGGAGATTACTTATACAAGCGTTCCCAACGGCATTATTGAATGGTTGTGCCGCACGGTCGGCGCGGAACGCATCATTTTCGGCACGGATGCTTCCATGCGCGATCCCAGGCCTCAACTGGGCTGGTGCATCCATACCCGGCTCGGCCTTGAAGAGAAAAAGAAAATACTTGCCGGGAATTTTGCAAAGATTTTAACGAAAGCAAAATTGCCCGGGCACCGGTTGCCCCGTATAGTTGAAGAAGCGGCCGGAAACCGCTAAATCTTTTTCTTCCTCTCCCTTGCACCTTCGAGTTTTGAAGGCAGTCCGAATATCTCAAGAAAGCCGTCCGAGGCCTTGTGGTCGAACATGTCCTTATCTGTGTAGGTTGCGAGGGTTTCGCTGTAAAGAGAGTAAGGCGATTTTCTTCCGACCACCGAACAGTTGCCGCGGTGGAGCTTTACCCTGACTTCTCCCGTGACGAATTCCTGGCTCTTATCCACGAATGAATCGAGGCAGTTCTTGATGTGGGAGAACCACTGGCCGAAGTATACGAGCTGAGAATACCTCTGTGAAATGATCTTCTTGAACTCGTACATGTCTCTGGAGAAGACGAGTTTTTCAAGCTCGTTGTGGGCTGCGTGGAGTATAACCGCGGCCGGGGCTTCGTATATCTCCCTGGATTTTATGCCTACAAGCCTGTCTTCTACCATGTCTATGCGCCCGATCCCGTGCTTTCCGCCGAGAAATGTGAGCTTTTCCACGAGATCCAGGGACGACACTTTTTTTCCGTCCAGCGCAACCGGGATGCCTTTATTAAAGGAGATGGTAATGTACTGAGGCGCTGCTGGCGCCTTGTCGGGAGATGAAGTTATCTGATAAGCGTCCTCGGGAGGTTCGTTCCAGGGATCTTCAAGGATGCCGCATTCCACGGATATCCCCCATAAATTCCAGTCAATGCTGTAAGGTTTCGCTCTTGTCACCGGGACAGGGATGTTGTATTTCTTTGCGTAGTCCATCTCTTCTTCCCTCGACTTGAACTCCCATTCTCTCAGGGGTGCGATGACCCTTATTTCGGGTGCGAGGTATCTGGTTGAGAGCTCGAACCTGACCTGGTCGTTACCCTTCCCTGTGCATCCATGGGCCAGTGCGTCGGCCTTTTCCTTGATGGCGACTTTTACCATCCCTTCAGTTATAAGTGGACGGGAAAGTGCGGTTGCGAGCGGGTACTTGTCCTGGTAAACGGCCCCTGCCTTTAAGGAAGGCATTATGTAATCTTCGGCGAATTTCTTTCTCAGATCTTCGAAATAGAACCTGGAAGCCCCCGTCTTTATGGCTTTCTTTTCGAGCTTCACAGGGTCGTCTGTCTGGCCTACGTTAGACGTGTAGGCTATTATTTCGGCCTTGTACTTGTCCTTAAGCCACTGTATGGCTATCGACGTATCCAAACCTCCTGAATATGCAAGCACTATTTTCATTATTCTCTCTCCTTTACCCTTTAAACCTTCCGTTAATCCGGGTGCGCCTTATCCTGCGCCCTTTTTTGATTTCAGAGGCAAGGGCCTGTTCTTCCTGTTAAAGTCGTCACTTTCAAAGAATGCCTTCTTTCCTGAGCCTTTTCACGAGTTTTATCCTGCCCATGAAGATTGCCCCGAATCCGGCAGGGATGGAAAGAAGGTTAAGAAATAACCTGGCCGTCGGATTCAGGGATACTGCAGTAAAAAGCAGTGTGCCGGTAAAAGCAGCCATTACCCATGGAAGGTTTCCTTTTTTCATCCTGCCGAAGATAAGACTTCCTATGTATATGGCCGGGAAAACCCTCGAAACATATATAAGTGACAGGAAGGATGATGTCACTATCAGTCCAAGGGGAGCTCCCACTATGGTGATGAATATGATCGGAATTGCAAGAAGTGTCGGTATTATAAGAGCCAGCCCTCCCATGAAGCACTTGATAAAATTGTGACCCGAGATATATGTTGTCTGCTTGAAAAGGTTTGGGAAGAGCCATAGCATCAGAAGTACCGGGAAGAGGAGCGAAAAGAAAAGGTAAAGCTTCTTAAGCTTTTCAACGGGTGCTTTTTCCTTTATCCTGTCGGTGAAAGGCTTGTTCCAGGATATTATTCCGGAGACCCTGATGTGTGACAGGTCCTTTTCTTCCGGAGAGCTGTAAGACAGGTCTCCCTTTATAACAGTATCCGGATCGAAGGAGATGTTATTCCCGTATATGACCATATCACCCCCGTATTTTCCCTTGATGTATATGTCCTTGCCCCAAAGGGCTGTCTTTCCTTTTATGTTTCCGTCCAGGTTTATCGTTTCCGCGCTTGCCCGTATGTTTCCGCCAAGGGACATCTTCAGGCGGAGATTCTTGCCGAAAGCAGTCATGTTTCCGTCGCCTCTGCCTTCCGCGAGGATGCTGTTTCCCACGAGAAAAAGGTCCTTGCGGGCCCGTCCGGAAAAATCGATCCTGATTCCTGCCCCGATGAAATCCCTGTATGAGTCAGTACTGGCCGACATCTTTCTTCCGATACCAATGAATTCCTTCAGGAGCGGCTGGCTTATGATTATCTCGTCGCCGAGTGTCAGGGTTTCCGCCCGGGCAGGCTTATCTATGTTTATCCTGTCGCCAACCAGGATTTTTGATTCCGCCTTTTCCTGGAGCGCCAGTAAAGTGAAAAAGGAGACCAGGTAAAAAAATATTCTTTTCATTTTTATTAAAGTTCAAACTGCATTGCTATCTCGTCACACCTAGGGAATTTAGGACAGTTTATGCAGTCGGTCCATACCTTGTGGGGAAGCTTTGATTTTGATATCCTTGAGAAACCCATCTTTTCGAAGAAGCCGGGGACGTATGTGAGTACGAAAACCTTCTTGATTTCCAGTTTTTCCGCCTCTTCGAGGAGATGATTGATCAGTATCCTGCCGTATCCCTTTTTATTCTGAGAGGGGGCAATGGCCACAGACCTTATCTCTCCCAGGTCTTTCCAGACTATCTTGAGAGCGCCGCAGCCGATTACTTTCCCGTCCTTCTCGAGGATTGAGAAGTTGCGAAGCCTTTCGTACACCATGTTTATGGATATTGGCAGCATGACGCCGTTTTCCGCATACTGATTGACGAGTTTTTTTATGTAATTTGAATCAGTTACCCGCGCTTTCCTCATCTTTATGTCTGGTTGAACCATTTTATCCTCCGATTCATGAGTGTATATAGACCTTTTTGCCTGAAACGCTGATACGTCCCTCCGAGATAAGTCGTATGGTCAGGGGGAATATTAAGTGTTCTTTCTCCTGGATTCTGTTGTGCAGGGTTTCAGGGGTGTCGTCTTTCATTACGGGCACAACCGACTGCATGATGATGGGACCTGAATCTATCTCATGTTCAACAAAATGGGTTGTGCACCCGGTGAACCTGACACCGTATTCAAGCGCCTGTTTCCAGCTTTCAAGGCCGGGGAAAGCCGGGAGCAGGGAAGGATGTATGTTTATGATTCTCCCCTCGAAGCTTGATATGAATTCTTTCTTGAGTATCCTCATGAAGCCGGCAAGGCATACAAGGTCGATTTCCTTTTGCCGCAGGGTTTCGATGAACGACTTTTCAGCGTGGGGTTCCATGAATGTCCTGTATCTTCCCGGATCAAGGAAGAAGTTTTCAATTCCTTCTTTCCGTGCTATGTCCAGGGCAGCGGAGGAAGGATTGTCGCTTAACACGATTCCAATCCTTATCGGAAGATTCCTGGCTCTTATGTAGTCTATTATGGCTTTCAGGTTGCTGCCCCTGCCCGAAGCAAGAACTCCTATCGTAAACATTTTTTAAGCTCCCGGACTTCCCTCAAAACCGACTTGAGAAAGTTTTTGTTGGACTGTAAAAGCTGTCTTGGACTCTCTTCCCTCAATTCCTTCTTGGCGCCGCGTATGCTGAATCCCCTGTCGTATACGAGTGATTTTATGTGCCTGATCGTTGAAGCGTCCCGTTCAGTGTATAACCTGTTCCCCTTGCCGTCCCTGATGGGTTTTATGCAGGTGAATTCCTTCTCCCAGTACCTCAGTATGTGGGCGGGAAGGCTTACCATCCTGCTTAAATCCCCTATGTAATAGAATTTTTTCTTTTCCATCATTCGTCTTTCAGCTGCCTGTCCATGAGACTTCTTATTTCATCGAGCGGATCCCTGTCCCTGAAGATTATGTTGTATATGGCCCCGGTTATTGGCATTTCAACAGATTCCTTCCTGCTTATGCGGTAAAAGGCTTCCGTGGCCGGTATGCCTTCGATAACCGTCCTGGTTCTTGAAAGGTACTCTTTCTTTCCCTCTTTTACGATGGCCTGGCCGAAAGACCTGTTCCTGCTGTCCATGCTGAAGGATGTCGTGATAAGGTCGCCTATGCCTGAAAGCCCCCGGAATGTTTTTTCACGGGCGCCGAGCGCCAAACCGATGTTTATCATTTCGTTGAGAGCCCTTGCGAGGTATGCCGCCTTTGTATTGACTCCCAGTTCCAGTCCGTCAATGATACCGGCACCCACGGCAAGGACATTTTTGAAAGCTCCACCTATCTCAACGCCCTTTATGTCCGTGCTTGAATATATGCGGAACATCCGGGGGTCGAAGAGATCCTGGAAGATCCTGGCCAGCCGCCTGTTCCTGGTTGCAATGACCGCGGCCGAAGGTTTCCCCGAAGCTATCTCCCTGGCAATGGTGGGGCCCGAAAGCGAGCCGCATACCGTTTCACTTCCAAGTTCCTCTGTCAGTACTTCGGACATGGTTTTGCATGATTGGATCTCTATGCCTTTCGTAGCTATTACAAACGGCATCTCCTTTCCAATCTTTCTTATGCCTGAAACGGCTTTTCTGAAATAGACCGACCTGAGCGCTATCAACCCTATCTCTGAATTGCCAATGGCCTCTTCCATGGACCCTGTGATATGAATGGCCGGCGGGAGTGAAAAACCGGGGAAGTACAGGGTGTTCTGCCTTTCCTTCAGGAGAATTTCGCAGGTCTCCGGAAGAGGCTCCCAAAGTATTACTTCGTTGCCGGCCTTTTCAAGGAGTATTGAAAGGGTTATTCCCCAGCCTCCCGCTCCCAGGACGACTATTTTTTTTGCCATTTCATCGTTACCTTGTTTTCAGTGCCGTTAATAATCCTTTTGATATTTCCCCTGTGGCTGAAGAGTATGAGGCCGCAAATGATTATTCCTGATACCGTGTAAGCCGGGGTTTTGTCAAAGAGGCGTATGAATAGCGGGAGGGCGAGAGAAGCGCATATTGAACCTGCGGAAACGTAGCGGGTGGCAAGGAATACCGCTATCCAGACCATGAGGGACATGAGGGCGGGCATGGGGAAGAGCCCTGATATCACCCCGAAGCTCGTTGCAACCCCTTTGCCTCCCCGGCCCCTGAGAAAGATGGAGAAGTTGTGTCCGATAACCGACAGCAATCCTGTAAGTATGGCCTGGAAAGGGTTGAACCCGAAGAAATGGGTGGCAAAGTAGACGGGCAGGAATCCCTTTAACATGTCAAGGATGAATACTGAAAGAGCGACAGGCGCCCCTGCCACCCTGTAAACATTGGTCGCGCCTATGTTCCCGCTGCCATGCTTTCTGACATCTTTACCAGTAAAAAGCATGCACAGGATATAACCCCACGGTATACTGCCCGACAAGTACCCGGCAACGAAAAGAAGAATTTCTGCCACGATTTTATATCTTCAATAGTTCTTTTGCCTTGTCAACTGCGGAGGCGGCGTCCGGGGCGTATCCGTCAGCTCCTATCTCGTCTGCAAAACTCTGGGTTATGGGTGCTCCTCCGATTACAACTTTCACGCTGTTTCGAACTCCGGCTTCGTTCATCTTTGACATCACATCTTTCATGGCAACCATGGTGGTTGTCAGAAGGGCCGACATTCCAATAAGGTCGGCTCCATTTCTTGCCGCTTCGACAAATTTCGAGGCATCAACGTCTATACCGAGATCTTCCACCTCGAAACCTGCGCCTTTCCACATCATCACGACAAGATTTTTTCCTATATCGTGCAGGTCGCCCTTTACTGTGCCTATCGCCACTTTTGCCAAGGGCTTTATGCCTGCCTGTATTATCATAGGTTCAAGTATTTCCATTCCCGAGCTCATGGCTCTGGCGGCTATGAGCACCTCAGGGACGTAAAACTCGTTGTTCTTGAATTTTGTGCCCACCACCATCATGCCTGCTATGAGCCCTTCTCTCAGGATCTGGCCCACATCCACTTGTTCCTGGAGAGCTTTATCAACGCATTCCTTGGTTTTAGGTGCGTTACCTGCTATTACATTTTCCTTGATAGACTGAAGAATGTCTGCCATTTGAAATCCCCCCTTATTTCTGTAAGGTCAGGCGAAAAGAAGCAAGGCTTCCATTTATTGTCAAAATTATAAAAGATAGTATAATATAACATGTTTGCAGAAAAAAGCAAGTTAAAGAGAGGAAAGGCACAGGGGCGGTTAGCTCAGTGGCAAGAGCGCTACCCTTACAAGGTAGATGCCGCAGGTTCAAGTCCTGCACCGCCCACTGTTTTAATAAGCGAACCCATAATTGGAAATTGGAGAAGGTGTCTGAAGAGACTTGAACCGAGGCATCCAAAGGGTAAGAGGGAAAAGGATTTTCCCTCGGGTATTCCGTTTTGGGGGGAGAATTCAGGAAGGGGGGAGCGCCCCCTCCTGAAGAGCTTAAGCGAGATGACGCAGTTCAAGTCCTGCACCGCCCACTGTTTTAATAAGCGAACCCATAATTGGAAATTGGAGAAGGTGTCTGAAAAGACTTGAACCGAGGCATCCAAAGGGTATGGTGATAGTTGTTATGATTTTGCCTGAAACGAGCCGATCCATGTTTTGCTTTTTATGAAACTTCTTTATTAAAAATCTCATCTAAACTCTATAAACACATTCGAAAAGTTTTGAATCAAACAAACTGGAGGCAATAATATGGCAGAAAAAATCGTGGGAATAGACCTTGGGACAAGCAATTCTTCGGCCGCCGTCATGGAAGGCGGGAAAACTGTTATCATTCCGAGCGCCGAAGGAACTACGATAGTTGGAGGCAAGGCGTTCCCTTCCTATGTCGCATTTACAAAAGACGGCCAGGTCCTCGTTGGCGAGCCTGCGAGAAGGCAGGCGTCGGTTAATCCCGAGGGGACGGTATTTGCCGCAAAGAGGAAGATGGGGACGGACCACAAATATAACATTTACGGGAAGACGTACAGCCCTGAACAGATATCTGCGTTTATCCTTCAGAAGATTAAGAAGGATACGGAATCGTACCTTGGCCAGCCTGTCAAAAAGGCAGTTATAACGGTGCCGGCCTACTTCAATGACAACCAGAGGCAGGCAACCAAGGATGCCGGTACCATAGCGGGACTCGAGGTCGTCAGGCTGATAAACGAACCGACTGCGGCCTCTTTCGCCTACGGCCTGGACAAGCTTGAAAAAGAACTCAAGGTACTCGTTTTCGATTTCGGGGCGGGGACTCTGGATGTGACCATTATGGATATGATGTCCGGTGTTTTCAAGGTTCTGTCAACCCACGGCGACACCCAGCTGGGCGGCACGGACATGGACGAAGCTCTTGTAAGTTATATCGTGGGGGAATTCAAGAAGGAATCCGGGATAGACGTGAGCAGGGACAAAATGGCCATGCAGAGGCTCAGGGAGGCCGCCGAGAAGGCCAAGATAGAGCTTTCTTCGACCATTGAAACAGAGATAAGCCTGCCTTTCATAACCGCAGACCAGTCGGGTCCGAGACACCTGCAGATGAAAATCAGGAGGGCCAAGCTGGAGGAATTGATAAACCCTATAATTGAAAGATGCAGGGGTCCCGTGAGAAAAGCGATGGAGGATGCCAGGATCAAGTCGTCTGAACTGGGCAAGGTCATACTCGTGGGAGGTCCCACAAGAATACCGGCAGTTCAGAATTTCGTGGAGGAGATAACCGGCATAAAGCCTGAGAGGGGAGTTGATCCCATGGAATGCGTTTCAGTGGGGGCGTCGATACAGGGAGCCATACTTTCGGGGGATATGAAGGACAAGGATATACTTCTTCTCGATGTTACGCCCCTTTCACTGGGAGTCGAGACCCTCGGAGGCGTATTCACCAAAATAATAGACAGGAATACAACGATACCTGCCAGGAAAAGCCAGGTGTTTTCAACGGCTTCTGACAGCCAGCCTTCTGTCGAGATAAACGTTCTGCAGGGTGAGAGGCAGATGGCAAGGGATAACCTGAGCCTGGGGAATTTTCAGCTGGTAGGCATCCCGCCTGCGCCCAGGGGCATGCCGCAGATCGAGGTTTCCTTCGATATCGATGCAAACGGCATCATCCATGTTACGGCAAAGGATAAGGGCACGGGAAAGGAACAGTCAATAAAGATATCTTCTTCCAAGAAGCTTTCTCCGGAAGAGATAGAGAAGATGGTAAAGGAGTCGGAGAAGTTTGCAGAAGAGGACAAGAAACAGAGGGAAACTGTAGAAGTGGTCAACCAGGCTGACTCCCTTGCCTATACCGTAGGAAAGACCCTCAAGGAACAGGGAGACAAGGCAGGAGAGGATGAAAAGAAGAATATACAGGAGAAAATCGATGCCCTTAACAAACTGATACAGGCCGAGAATAAGGATGTCGATGCAATAAAGAAGGCAATGGAAGACCTCCAGGAAGCTTCACATAAGTTCGTCCAGAAGATATACCAGCAGGCACAGCAGGAAAATGGCGGACAGCAGGCGTCTACTGAAACGCCTCCAGCCCCGGAAGAAGGAAAACCGGGAAGGGAGAACGTGGTTGATGCCGAGTATAAGGAGGTTGACGGGCAGGACAACAAGGGTAACTGAGTCGAAAAATCAATCAGGGAAGCCCGGCAGAAAAATGCCGGGCTTTCTTTTTTTTGACCATCCTTGCATGGTTTAATTATTAACTTATGAACTTCATACATGGATAAGGGAGAAAAGCAGAAAGTCCCGCGCATGGGCCTTAATCCTGATAAGCCAGGGTCGGGAATATTTCCTTTATCGGAATCCTTCTTCACGCAAGGCGGCATGGAACGAGAAAAGTATTCCGGAGCAGGGTATCCCCTGAAAGCGGTGACATTTCAGAATAAGAGCCGCCCGGGTTCCATGCAGAAACGGGCAGCTGTTTTGACCGGCCTTTTTCACTCGTATGTCAGGGAGGCTAATTCTGCCTGGTGAGCTGTATATGCTTCAGAGTGACAAGGGATGTGCGTTCGTTCTCGTTCAGCTTGAATGTTATGAACCTTATAGTCTCTTTGATATTTGGTATAAGGACGTATTCGAGCGCGTTGACTCTTCTCCTGGTCCTCTCAATCTCGGATGCGAAGCTTATGAGCTTGTTCTCCAGGAAAGATAACTCGGCAAGACTCTGCATCACTTTTCCGCAGAGTATTGCAAGTTGCCTGAAATATGGCGAAGCAAGATGGTTCTCGGGGGGGATTTCCGGATGCGTCGTGAAGATTATCCTTGAAACTGGGATGTTGAATATCCTCTGGATAGCGACCCTGAATTCAGTTTCCATGGCATGGCCCGATATGAGGCTTTCCCAAGTCTTTTCATCAACCAGTCCCTTAAGCCTTACCATCCTGGAGTAAAATTCCATGATCTCTTTTTCTGTGGATTTTCTCTGTCGCTTAACTTCCGATGTGAGGGTCCTGAACTCGATGAGAAGCTGCTCCTCTTTGTCCTTAAGGAGTTTATGTCCGCGCATTGCAAGGCGCATGCGCTTTCTCAATTTGAGAAGCTCCATTCTCGTGGGATTTACATTCAGTTTCATTGGCTTCCTATTTCTTTGCCTTCCAGTACTTATCCATTATCTCCGGAGGAATTCTCTTGACTTCCGTTCTGGGGAGGGTTTTCAGGAGGTCCCAGCCAATATCGAGGTTTTCCTTGATGCTCCTTTCCTCTTTGCTGCTCTGTGTTATGAATTTTTCCTCAAGTTTGCGCGAAAATCTCAGGTGTGCAATATCCATATCCGTCAGGGATGCTTCCCCGAGGACTACAGAAAGTTCCTCGGCTTCCTTACCTTTTGCGTAGGATGCGAAGAGCTGGCTTGCAACGGCGGGATGGTCGTCCCTGGTGAGCTCGGTCCCGGTCTTCTTGTCGAAGCCTATACCCTTGTCCCTGAGCCTCGAGAGGGATGTCAGGATGTCGATCGGGGGATAGATCCCCTTGAGGTGCATCTGTCTTGAAAATATTATCTGCCCCTCCGTGATATAACCGGTGAGATCGGGTATCGGATGGGTTTTGTCATCCTCCGGCATGGTAAGGATGGCGATCTGGGTTACCGAGCCTTCCCTTCCTTTTATCCTGCCCGCCCTTTCGTATATTGTTGAGAGATCCGTGTACAGGTAGGATGGGTAACCGCGCCTGCCAGGGATCTCGTTCCTTGCGGCTGAGACCTCCCTGAGGGCTTCTGCGTAGTTGGTCATATCAGTGAGGATGATCAGGACGTGCATTCCCAGCTCGAAAGCGAGGTATTCTGCGGTTGTAAGGGCAACCCTCGGGGTGGAGATCCTTTCTATAGCGGGTTCGTCTGCAAGGTTGATGAATATGACACACCTCTCGATGGCCCCGGCTTCCCTGAACTCCTTCTGGAAAAATTCAGCCTCCTCGAAGGTTATCCCCATGGCTGCGAATACCACCGCGAACTTTACATCCTTATTCTGGGAAGGTATCTTCGCCTGCTTGACTATCTGGGTTGCAAGAAGGTTGTGAGGCATCCCTGCCCCGGAGAAGATGGGAAGCTTCTGCCCCCTTACAAGGCTGTTGAGCACGTCTATGGCAGAGATCCCGGTCTGGATGAATTCTGACGGATAATCTCTCCTGGTAGGGTTTATGGGAGAGCCGTTTATGTCGAGGTACTTGTCCGGGATAATGGCAGGCCCGCCGTCCCTTACTTTTCCCATACCTGTGAATACCCTTCCCATGATCCTGGGGGATACCCCGAAGTCTATTGATTTGCCGGTAAACCTCACCTTTGTTCCTGAAGTGCTCAAGCCTGTGGTGCCTTCAAAAACCTGGACCAGGGCATTCTGACGGTGTATCTCAAGAATCCTCCCCAGCCTCTTTTCTCCTTCTGCCGTCGTTATCTCGACGAGTTCTCCGTAACCTGCCCCTTTTACTCCTTCCACGAGCATCAGTGGACCGGAGATGTTCCTGACGCTGTCGTATTCCTTCAGCCTGTTTGTAATTTTTTCCATAATGACATTTATTATATAATAAACCTTGAATTGTTCCAAGAACGATTTGTGAAAGTCCGGAAAGACAATTCTTCCCGGACAACCTGAGGGACTTTTTTATTGCAGTCAGGACTTCCTTCATGCAACCTTCCCGGGCAGAATAGCCCATTCCTTGAAACGGCTTGCAAAAGAGTGAAAAGTATGGTAAAACTATCAGGTTGGCTGTACCAGGTTTAATCATACAAATACGGGAGAGCAGATGATTACAGTTGTTCTGGGAACTCAGTGGGGAGATGAGGGAAAGGGAAAGGTTATAGATTATCTTGCCGAAGATGTTGATATAGTGGCGAGGTACCAGGGCGGAGCCAATGCCGGACATACTGTTGTCGTCAACGGCAGGCAGTTCATTTTTCATCTCGTCCCATCGGGTATCCTGTATCCCGATAAGGTTTGTGTCATAGGAAACGGAGTCGTTATAGACCCGGTTTCCTTCCTGGAGGAGGTATCTTACCTCAAGGATAACGGGATTGATGTCGAAGGCAGGCTTTTCGTAGCGGAAAATGCCCATATCACCCTGCCGTACCACAAGCTTCTCGACCAGATCGAGGACAGGTTCAGGGGAAAGGGAAGCCTCGGGACGACCGGAAGGGGCATAGGAACCACCTATGCCGACAAGTTCAACAGGGTAGGCATAAGGGCCGTAGATTTCCTTGACGACGATATCTTCAGGAACAAGCTCGATATAGCCCTCGAACTCAAGAATTATCTTTTCCGTGAATATTACAAGGAAAAGATGCTTAACAAGGATAAGATATACGAGGAATATAAGGAAGCCAGAGAAGGCATGAAAGGCATGGTCAGGAATACTTCGCTTTACCTCCACGACGAGGTGGAGAAAGGCAGGCATGTTCTTGCAGAAGGGGCACAGGGAACATTTCTCGACATAGATTTCGGAACCTACCCGTACGTGACAGCTTCAAACTCCATATCCGGAGGGGCATGTACCGGCCTGGGAGTATCTCCCAAGAAGATCAGCCGCATTATAGGGGTAGTAAAGGCGTATACCACCAGGGTTGGCATGGGACCTTTCCCAACCGAGCTTGACGGTGAGGAAGGAGATAATCTGAGGAAAACCGGAAACGAATACGGGGCAACTACCGGAAGGCCGAGAAGGTGCGGCTGGTTCGACTCTGTTCTCGTAAAGTTTGCCTGCATGGTAAACGGCATAGACGAACTCGTAATGACAAAGCTCGACGTTCTCTCCGGGCAGGAAAAAATAAAGATAGGAGTAGCCTACGAGTTTGGCGGAGAGATACACAATGATTACACGTTCAACAGCAAGGTCTTTTCAAACTGCAGCGTCGTTTACGAGGAGATGGCAGGATGGTGCGATGATATCGGCAGAGTAAAAGAGTACCGGCATCTTCCTGCAAACGCCAAGAAGTACATAGAGAGAATAGAGCAGTTGATAGAGGTTCCCATTTCGAAGATTTCTGTCGGATCGTCAAGGGAACAGACAATATCGAAGTGAATGTACGGGAGAAGAAAATGAATGGCGCGCGAATAATGGTAGAGTGTCTGAAAAAGGAAGGGATAGAGATAATATTCGGGTACCCGGGAGGGGTTCTGCTGCCCCTTTGCGACCAGTTGTATGACAGCGGCATAAAGTTTGTTCTCGTAAGGCACGAACAAGGCGCCGCTCATGCAGTCGACGGGTTTGCGAGGTCCTCGGGAAAGGTGGGTGTATGCATGGCTACCTCCGGCCCTGGAGCGACCAACCTGGTTACAGGGATAGCAACGGCATACATGGATTCTATCCCCATGGTGGCCATAACGGCACAGGTTGCCACCAACCTTATAGGAAGCGACGCTTTCCAGGAAGTGGATATAACGGGAATAACAAGGCCCATAACTAAGCATAACTACCTTATAAAGGATGTCAAAGAAATCGCCAGGACGGTTAAGGATGCTTTTTACATAGCCAGGTCGGGAAGGCCGGGTCCGGTTCTGATAGACCTGCCCGTGGATATCCAGAGGGCCGAAGCCAGGTTCGAATACCCTGATGATGTCGACATAAGGGGTTACAAACCTGTATACGACGGCCATCCGATACAGATAGAGCGGGCGTGCAGGATGATAGACGAGTCTAAAAAGCCGTTACTGATAGCAGGTGGAGGAGTTATAAGCTCCGATGCGTCGGAGGAACTCAGGAAATTCGTGGAGAAGTCAAACATACCCGTGACCTTTACCCTGATGGGACTGGGAAGCCTCCCGGTGAAACATTCCCTTGCCCTGGGTATGCTCGGAATGCACGGGACCAAGTATGCAAACTATGCGGTTGTGGAATCAGACCTCCTTATATCTGCAGGGTGCCGGTTCGACGACAGGATCACCGGCAAGATTGAGAACTTCGCACCCAATGCCAGGATTATCCACATTGACATTGATCCCGCATCCATAAGCAAGAATATAATAGTAGACATACCTATAGTCGGGGATGCAAGAAACATCCTTGAAAAGCTCGGGAACGGGATAAAGGAGAACCCCAGGAAGGATTGGATTAAAAGGATAAACGAGTGGAAGGAGAAGTATCCCCTTTCATACGAGAAGAACGCCCTTAA
>JAKPNC010000160.1 GCA_029548585.1 bacterium
GGCAGGTTCGTGGTAAAACGTTCGGGCTGGTATGTCACCGATACAGGCGAAAAGGTTGCGCGGGCGGATGCCTGGTTTTATTTTTCTGCAGGCACGCCGTACGTGAAGATAACCCATTCTCTCATCCTCACCGAAGATACCAATAAAATATGGATAAGGGATTACGGTCTCGAATTCAAAACCCCTACGGCGCCTGGAAACGCCTATTTTGCCCTTGGCGAAGCAGGCAAGGAAGATGTGAGGAAAGTTGCGTTATCGGGAAGCGAAGTATACATGTTGCAGGATGTCTATCCCCATTTTGCAGAAAGAGAAAGCAGGGCTGTCGTGGGCAGTGTTTCGCAGGGTAGAAACAGCATGATTGAAAATGTCACGACAGCGGGCGATTGGGCTTACGGGGATTACGGGAATTACGGGATAACCCTTGTGATGCCCTGGCTTGCCGAGAGGTTTCCCAAGGAGATATCTTTCGGCCCCGGGTCGGCCCGGGCGATCTTATGGTCGAACCGTTGCGGCAGGGAGCTTGATTTCAGGAGTGCCACACTTGCGAAAGAATACTGGCAGAGCTGGGTGGAGAAGGGTTATGCCAGCCCGGGAAGAGAAAAGCTGGTAAAACTTCCCAGCAACGCACAGGGCGCCGCCGGTACCCATGATGTCTGGTTCATGCCGCGTGCAGGGGCTTATGAACCTGTAAATGTGAGGCAATCCGCTATTGCCGCAGCAAGGATACCTCTTGTGCTTTCCGAGCCGGAGTGGCTCTGCCAGACCGAAGCGCTGGGCGTGCCCATGCTCCACAAGGATACGTCAAGGTTTCCCAGGGAGGAAACCTATATCGCCGATTGCTGGGACAGGCTTCTTCTTCCCAACAAGGTGTTTCCCATGAACGGTTACATCAACTGGGGCCACAGCCCTTATCTCGGCTACATGAAAAGGGGCGGCCAGTGGGTCGCAAACTTTATCTCCTACGGAAACATGAACTGTTATTTCCTGCAGAGGCATGCCTGGTACCTTTACGCCCGAAGCGGGGAAAGGAGATACTTCGATTACGGCCACCGGTACAACCGCATAACGGGTGATTACGCCGTTATCCACTGGGATGCGCCGGATAAACCCAGAGGCATGTTCACATGGCAGAAAACCCCTATCAACAGCCTTCCTCATTACTGGGGTAACAGTTATTCGATGTATGACATGATGCCCAATGACATAGGCCACTGGCCTCTTGAATATTACCTTACGGGAGATGAACGTTCAAAGGATATAACTATGCTGATAGGCGATACCTTCAAGAAGACATGGAATTTCGAGGAAGCGACGAATATCAGGAAGGTGCACAGTTTCCTTACATCAAGGAAATTTTTAGTCGTATATATGCTTACAGGAGACGAATTTTTTGCCCGGAAGGCAAAAGAACTTGCGGATGTCTTCATCAACATGGATGAACAGACCGGAGTCAGCGCAAAGCATTCGGATTACGGATGTTCTATGTACAAAGACCAGAGGCATGTTGTCGACCTGTATATGCATTACAAGGAAACAGGCGATGAACTGGGGAAACAGGCTTTTCTGAAAATACTCGATCACCGCTACCGGTTTAACAGGAATCCTGTTGCATATTCCTACCAGTCGATAGCGGCATTTGCCTACCCCATTGCTTATGGCATGACCGGCAACGAAAATTATCTCAAGGTTGCGGCGGAAACAATGAGAGACGGATTCAACGACTTCCCGGTTACTCTTAAAGAGGAACTGAAAAATATGCCGGCAGATCCGGACCAGTGGCAAATCCTTCCGAATTTCGGAATAGCCCAGCATACCCATCCCTTTATGGCTGTGCCCGCCGCCATGAAGTTTTTCAGGGATAAAGGGTGGGAAGACGAGAGATGGCCTGTTTTAATCAAGTCTGCGCAGGTCAACCGTTCAATGGCACTTTTTTCACATGCAAAAGGCAAGGATACGGTTTTCAATATCCACGTTCTTACCTCTCCGGGCGGGAAAATCCGTGCGGAGTTGTTTTCATATCCCCTTTCCCCGCGGCCAGAGCCTTTGGCGGGAATCAAGACAGAATCCGAGCAGAGAATTCTTATACCGAAAATGCTGGGAAAAGGAACGATGAAGAGGGATGAAGAAGCTGAATTCCAGTATCATGTGAAAGTAACCGTTCCTTCAACCCTTGCCGATGGTCTCTATCTTCTTTCTTTCGGGGGAACCGAAGCATTTACGGTTCTTGATGCCACCACGGAAAAGGTGGCTTTATACTGCCCGGAAGGTTTCTGGACGGCTTCCGAGATAGAGGGAGACGGTTGGGCGGTTACCGGACAGCAGGCGGCTGGCAGGCTTGGGGAAAACGCTCCTTTTTATTTCAGGGTGCCTGACGGGCTTGAGAATCTTGAAATCTTTCTCGGCAGGCCGCAGGTCGTGAAAGCTCCCGACGGTACGGTTGTCGTGGAAGGGGAAAATGAAAATACCGGCAAACTGAGCATTCCGGTCAAGGGACGCAGCGGTATCTGGAGTCTTCATACGGTTAAACACGGGATACAGGGGGCGCCTCTTGTTTTCACCCGGCTTCTCAACGTGGAACCGGTTGTCTCTTTCGGATCGCCCGACCGCTTTCCCGAAGGCGTAGGCGGCAAGCCTGTTCCTGCGGTCGTTTTTTCAAGACCTTCCGATAAGATTGAATTCGTTGACGGTGTTCATGGCAAAGGATTGAGGCTTTCCGGGAAGAAGTCGGTAAGTTTTCCTGCAGGCAATGAATTGACAGAGGGAGGATACCAGTTTTTTCCCGGCATACAGGGTACGGTCGAATTCTGGTATAAACCCGACTGGTCTACACAGGACATAATATTGGGCAGGGGCGATTCTGTTAAGATAAGGTCTCTTCTGACGGGGCCGCACGCCCATCTCGGGTATCGTTACGGGGCAAGGTTCGGCCAGAGGTATTTTTACAGCGACCTCATATTGGAGCTTCTCGGGGAACTTCCCGTAGAGAAAAATAAGCCTTCCTTCATCCAGCGCAAATCCCTTGTAGGGAGGGAGGAAAGGTATCTTTTCAGGCAGGGCGAGTGGAACCATATTGCCTACGCGTGGGCTTTTGCCCAGCCTGAAACGGCGATAACAGACAGGGAAATACTGGGAGATATAAGGTGGCCCGTAACATGGCGTATATTTGGCCCCGTTGACAGGAACGATCCTCTCTTATCCGAAGATGTCCTGAACTCTTATCCTGAACAGATAGAAGTGGCAGGCAGGGTTATTAAAAACGTTGACAAGGTGGTCAGGCAGACTACTTACGAATTTCCCGGAATTCTCAAGGAAGAGTACGCAGGCAAAACTGCCTACGTTTTTCTGAAACTTTCTTCTACCAAAGACCAGGAAGTCACCCTTGGAATGGGAGCCGACTGGTGGATGCAGGCATGGGTCAACGGGAAACTTATCCACGATACCACAGTGACCAGCAACGTTCTTTATCCTTTTTCCATATGGAACCACATGGTAAACGTGAAGCTGAAAAAGGGCGAGAACATCCTTGCTGTCCGTTATATAAGAAGCCGCACTTCCATACTTGCTCTCGGCGGACCCAATGAACTGCGAAAGCCGGAACCTGCTAAAATCAAGTGGGAGTTTTCAATCTTTGTTAACGGGAAACCCCTGGACGCTTACCGGAACAGCCTGCAGATAAGGTTTCTGCGTGAGCCCAAAGGAAACGAAACCGTAACACTGGCAAAAGCTTTGAAAGACGTAATTATAGGTCCTCTCGACGGGACCATTGACATGCTCAGGATATCGGATATCGTGAGGTACAACGGCGATTTTACGCCGCCGAAAGATGTGTCTGCGATCGACAAAAATACCAGGGCTCTCTTTCTTTTTGACGGGAACCTCAGGGGAACCTCCGCATTCTCCAGGGAAGCGGTGGAAGCCAGGTAAACGAGTTCATATTAAGAGAAGAGAATCTTTGCAAAGGATAGGCGCTTCTTCAGGGTGCGCCGTAGTGGGATCGCCGCTGGATTATTCCCTTCGCTGCCTTCCCATGGTGAAGACCCGGAGGTTATTCTTTGGCGGAGCGTGGCCTTCGAAACGTTTTTCTTTCTTGATTAAGGATAAATGAACGAAAAAAGAACGAAAAAAGAAAAGCAGATTCCGGGGATGGTTTTTCCTGAAGCAGAATGGGAAAAGTCTGCTCCTGTGGAGTTCGGGCTCTGTCCGGATGCGCTTGAAGACATTGGCCGTAAGATGGAACTGGCACAGGCGAACGGAGTTTTGTGTTGCAAGGGGCGCCTTGTTGCGGAATGGAATTACGCCGGTCCTCCGGATAAAATGATAGAAGTTCAGTCTATCACCAAAGCCGTCACAGGCACTATTTTGGGGCTGGCGATTCAGGATAAACTCATTCCTCATCTGGATGTCAGGGTAAAAGATTACTGGCCTGGTTTCAACGGCGGACCCTATGAGAAAGAAATTACATTTCGCCACCTTATATCGGCCACTTCCGGGCTCAAGCCCACGAGGCAACTGAGTACTTACCTGCATGATGATTACAGAAAGCCGGGCATGGAAAGTTCATACCACAACGATCACACGATGAACCTGGCGGACGCGCTTACCTATCTGTTTCAACAGGATCTCGAACTGGTCCTTAATGATCGGGTATTGAAACCTATCGGCGCAGGCGCTTCATGGGGAAGTCTTGAGCCGCCCGTGAAACTTGCAGACGGAAGAGATGTGCGCAGGGTGGCTGGATTCTGCAATACATGGTGGACTTCCGGGAACCTTGCCAGGTTGGGGCATTTGTATCTTAACTCGGGCGCCTGGAACGGAAAACAGATAATTCCAGGGGATTATGCACGGGAGTGTTTCAGTCCCGTCGGTCTTCCCGTTCTGCCTTTCTGGAAGCCCTTTCCGGATCCGGAGAGAATGCAAAGAAGAAACTACAGCCTGGCCTGGTGGGCGTGGCAGGCAAACGATGGCAGGTGGTTATGGTACATGTTCGGCCACGGCGGCCAGTTCTGCCTGGTAATGCCGGAGAACGGTATTGTCATGACAAAAATCAACGACTGCAGCGTCCGCCCGATTGTTGAAATATGGGACATGGCGGAGCGGATATGCGATCTTACGTGATAAAAAGGGATGGAATGAAATGGGAAATTTGATAGCTAAAAGCTACCGGGGAAAACAGATGAAAAATATGAAGAAGTTTTTAGGGAAATTATTTATTGCAGGTATTTTCATGTCTTATTGTGCTCAAATTTTTCCAAATGGTTCAGGACCCGGGACTGGCGGAGATTTGCATATCAGATTTGATTTTTCGAAACTCAAGGACGGTTCGCCCGTGGGGTGGCAGGGCAGCCGCGGCGGTGCGTGGAAAAATTTTTCCTACGACGGGAAAACGGGTGCTGCCAAATTTACCCTTACAGGAAACTGGCAGGGTTTTACGAAGGATATAGAGCTTGATCCCGGCCTTTATATATTCCGCGCTGTAGCTAAATCCAACTCTTTTTCTCCTAAGCTTTCTCTCGATATGCTGCCCATTCCAGGGGAAGTAAACATTTTTTCGATAGCCATAGGAGTTTCGAATGAATTCAGGGAAGTGGTGCTTCCATTCTACGTGGATGGAAAGGATAAGAAAAAATTCAGGGCGGGCATAGTCCGCGTCTACCAGGACCCGTCTCTTCACGAAGCAATCGTGCAGGTAAAAGAGATGGAGATAATACGCCTGGGAGATACAGTCTTGCCGGACAACTGGGCTTCCAAAGCGACTTCCAGTCTGTGGCACGGGCTTGATACCATGAAGAAAATATCCCGTCCCGACCGCCCCGGCAGGTTGATATTCAGCGATGCTCTTATTGGCACAGAAATGTGGCTTATGACCCAGGGGGGCAAAGTAAATCTTTCCTATGCCGGCTACCAGGATTTCAGCAACGACGGCAAGTATCTTCACGCGGGATTCAGGGTCCCGGGAGACATTATATCAACCGATGGCTCCATCCGGCACAGGAACCCTTCATTGGACAGGCGGTTAAGCTGGATAAGCAAAACCCTTTGGCTCTTTCCGTGGGAAGAAAAGAGGCTCCCGGAAGGAGCTGATCCGTCGGATTGGATAGGCCACACAAGGACAACGGAATACGTGGAATTCCTTAATCTTGAGACGCGGGCCACCCACAGGTTCAATTTTCCCTCACGTGCCGGTTGGAGGATAGTCAGATACCCCTCAGAGAGCAGCAGCAGGGGACCCAGGATAAGAGGCGTGACCCATGAAATCCTCGTCTGGCAGTCGGATGACAGGAAACAGGTTGCGATTTCTGACATGGAAGGGAAAAACTTCGTTCAGTTCAAGGTTAAAAGCATATCCAAAGAACCGGAAAAAGATGTTATCTATCCCGGGGAAAAGGGCATTGATACCTATCCAATGAATTCGGCATGGGGGAAAGCGGGGAACAACTGGACCAACTCGGTCGACAAAGACGGCACGAGGTATTTTCTTTTTGAGATTAACAGGAACAGCTATCTTACCGATGAGAATCCCTACCAGGTATGGGCCCTGCCCCTTTCTTTCACGGACAAAAGGGGTCTTCTTATGGTCGTTCCCACCCCGGGAGTAAAGCAGATACCCTGGCCTACAAGCCGGCAGTGGAAAGGGGATAACTGGTGGAACCTTGCCGGGGGCTCTCCCCGTTCAGGAGACAATGCCATACTTACTCTTGAAGACGGAACCCTTCTTAACATGAGTTCGTTGGGCATGCATTCCAATTTCAGGAATACCGTGAGCGTGAACGACCCGTATGACAAGACGGTCAGGTTCATAGGTTCCTATCCGAAGGTCGACCATGTATCCTGGCCCCACGAGTTCAGGCGGGACAGGGATTACGCTTTCGTCTGGTCGGAAGTTGTTCCAACTGTGCCTTTCATCATGATAGACCTTGAGCACGATACCCTGTGGACCGTGGCCGCCATGAACATCGTTGATTCCGCCGAGCGTGCGGCGGCCGCAAGCAGGCTTGAGGTTCCGGGACGTCCGGGAAGCGGCAGGGGGCCGGCAAATATCATATATCCCCTTGCAAATCCAAGCCCGGATTATACAAAGGTTGTATATGCTTCCTCCATGCTTACGGTTGACCGGCTTGAGTATCCCATAGGAGACGTTTACATGGCAGTATCCCGTTATCCCCAGCCTCCCGTGAACCTGAAAGTGGAGAGGAATGCCCTTTCATGGGAAAAACCGCAGTACCACGCCGAGATAAAGGGATACAACCTGTACCGTTCAAAAGAAAGCGGCAGGGGATACTCAAAGGTAAACGGCGACCTTATCACGGGACAAAGATACGATATTTCAGGAGTGGGATTTTATGTTATGACCTCGGTAGAACATTCGGGACTGGAAAGCAGGATGTTTTCCAATGAAGCGCAGGTGGGAACGGATAGCAGGTACAGGCGTTTTTACGAGGCGGAAGAAGGTAAAATAAATAAGCCTATGGTACCGTTTTTTGAGCCTAAGGCAGCGAGCAACGCGTACGGGATTGCAGTAACCGATCCGGCACTGTTATATAAAGAAAAGTTGGAAAATGGGCTGAAAGGAAGCGTCACATTGAAGATAGACGTACCTGTTGGCGGAACGGCGAAACTTATGGCGCGTGTGAGAGGCATGTCCCGGCTGGAATGCGAGAGCTACACGACGGGCTGGCCTGAAGGAGGAGAAACGGGAAAGGGAAGTTTCAGCGTTAAGGTAGACGGCAAGCCGGCGGGCAGGATCCCTGTGTCGGGATACGGGTGGAAATGGGTGCCTCTTGAGGCAGGCACAATGCCGTTGACAGAAGGGAGACACGAGGTAGTTTTCGAGACGGGAGATACGGGCATAGCGCTTGACGATATACTTGTTACCAACGATTTAGAGTTTACTCCTTCGGGAAAGGGCAGCGCTCCGACCATGGCGCCGTCCGTCCCGTCGGGATTGAAGGCGGAAGGTATGGTAGTTCAGGGAGAGGAACTCCAAACAGGCGGGTACAGTGTGAAACCTCCGT
>JAKPNC010000273.1 GCA_029548585.1 bacterium
TCGAAGGCAAGGGGCGCGTCTGTAACGAGAGAGGCGAAAATCTGCCTGGGACCGTACTGGGGGGTAAGAACCTGCCCGTTCCAGCCGATTTCTCCAAGACCTGCGGCGACGGCGGCAAAACGGTTAGCCGTAAGGAAATGGGAATCCGTGTTTGAAAGAGGTATCAGCGCTACCCTGTATCCCATGGAGCATATCAGTTTTGCGGTTTGTGAAAGCATTTTCATTAACTCGGCGACACCGGTTTCATGAACTGAGTACTGGTAATGGCCTGCCTTTCTGCCCTCTCCTTTTCCGACATTTTCCACAACTCCGTCAAGAAGTTTCATGCCTCCCACAACCATGCTTTTTGCCCCGGGGAGAAAATCGGAAGCTTTTTTGAGGGCCTTTCCGCCTTCTGAAACTTTAGGATTGAAAGGCATTGCCTGGTACCCCCAGACACCTTTCCTGATCTGCACTGTCTCATCTTTTACCGTGAAATATTCGCTCCGGGATGATTCGGAAAGGCTGTTTGCCCGGGATATCATGTCGTCAAAAAGATCCGCGTCGGCTATCCCCGAAAGGTCAAGCCCTGACGAACATAGAGATTTTTTCACCATGGCAGACAGCTCCTCCGGGGTCTTTTCATGAGGGACTGCCTTGATATTATTAAAAGGTTTTACGTCGGTCATAACAGGGCATGCAGTAATCACAAGCTCAAAAACCCTTTTTAATCCGTTTGGCTCCCCGGGCTCTTCCCCTGAGTTTATAGCCCCGCAGGCAAGAGCGGCATCCCCGGGACTTATTGTGGAACGGGTGATTGTTGAATAACCGTATTTTTCAAGCAGGTTTGTAACCAAAAGGGAATTTGCCCATAAAACAGGGGTTAAGGCAACTTCCTCCATGGAATAAAAACCGAGGATAACAGCGCCTTTTGCATCGGGAAGTTCCTTTGCAAGGTCTATCCCTTTCTTTTTCATATCTTCAAGGCTGACAGTCGCAAAATAGTCCGCCCCTTTTTCAAAGGCAAGAGCCATGGCTTCCCGAGTTACGGAAGCAACCGCCTCGGGACTCATGTCTGTTGACATGTCTCTCTTTCTCCTGGGAGACTTGCAGTATTTCCTGTCAAAATACCTGCGCCCGGGATTGACGCACCACTTCAGGCACTGGCCCATCTTCCAGCCGAATATCCACTCCGGATGCTTTCTCACGGCTTCCTCGGCGGCATCCACGATTACCTTTTCGTCTATCTTCCCGGGCCATTCCCTTAAAACGTCCAGCTGGAAGTTTTCGCCTAATGCGCACCTCCAGAGGTTTCTCCTGGGAAAAGTATATTTCTTGTCTTCTATTTCAATGACGCAATTCCCGCAGAGTTCCTTTTCAAAAGATTTCGTGGGACAATTTTTTACACAGAGAAAGCACTTGTCGCAGAGGGGCTCCCCCGAGTAGAGCGGGTCAGGCTCAAGTTCTGCATCAGTGATAATACTTATAAATCTCTGCCTGGTGCCATACTGGGGTGTTATGCACAGGTTGTTCCAGCCTATCTCGCCCAGACCCGCGCACGCCGCCGCATAATAGTGACACATGTCGGACATCCAGCCGCGCTCTGCTCCGGGCTGGGCCCGGTAATTCCACAGAACCGTGGCGGCAACGGGAACAGCCTTCCATCCGTTGTCTTCCATGAACCTTGCCACTCTTAACGCCACGTGGTTAAGGGTGAGGGTAACGTTGCCCTGAACAAATCCAAGACCTGATTCCCTCACATCATCTTCGGCGCCAAGTTCCACGCACGCATCAGGGATATGGAGGGCGCACACTATGACGGATTTAGCCTCCGGGAAAATCCCGGCCGGGCTGTGCTGTACGGGAGCTTTCTCCCATCTTGAGACGGGGGCGATACCCACAAGACTCACTCCTTCCCCGAATGCAAAACTTTTCACTTTTTGAGTCAATGATACGTCGGACATGTACTCCTCCTTGTATTATATTGATAAAAGGCCGCAATTCATAAAGATAATGTGTTATGACTGAACCGTTTGAGACAGGGCAGCTGAAATTTTCCATGCTGTTGACCTGAGTTCCGTCATTATTTTCTTTTTCTGCGCACCCCTGAAACGGAAAGAGGGCACAGGAACCGCAAGAGCGGCAACGCATTTACCATCCCTGTCCAATACGGGCACCGCCGCCTGGAAATATGCTTTTTCCATGACTCTGCTTATTTCCTCTCCTTTTTTACAAATAGATCCGATGGATTTTTCAAGCCCTTCATAAGTGCTTGATTCTTTCCATTCTTCCTTTGAAGGCAATCCGTAGTTGGAAATGAAAGATTTTCGATCCTCGGGAGAGAGGAAAGATATAAGAACCCTGCCGCTTGCCGTCCTGTAGAAATCTTCAAGGAAAAGGTCTTTTATTTTTATCTGGACGGAAAAACTTCCTTCCACGCAATCAAGTATCACCCTTTTGTTGTGATAAAAAGACGAAAGCATGATTGTCTCGCCCGTTTTTTCGGCAAATTGTACTAAAAAGGGATGGGCAGGCCCTGTCAAATACTTCCTGAAAGGTCCTTTGCGCGTCAGATAATAGGGCAGATAGCCCAGCCTGTAACCCCCGCGCACGGAAAGCTGTTCAACGGCTCCCAGTTTCGCCAGCGCCTTGAGGAGAAGGCTGCATGTGGGCTTCTTCATATTTAGGGCATCGGCTATTGAGCCTGAAGAATGAAAGGTTTCAGGTTCTTCAGACAGAAGTTTGATAATATCAAAAGCCTTTTTGACGGTTTTCATTATATTTAAAATATACAACATATATTTAACATTATCAAATATAATTTTTGGGGGTGGCAAAAAAAGATCCTGAATGGAAGGATTTCAGAATGACATAAAAAGAGAAGAAGGGTGGCAGAAATAAAGAAGCGGACTTACGGAAATACCCGGCACAAGTCCCGGGCAATCCCGGGATAAAGGAGTTACCTGCCGTAGTTTTTATAAAGGCTGACGGGCCACCCGGTGTTGGTTAATACGCCAACACCGGTGCAGGGACGTTCCTGTCACCTGAACTGGCGGCGGTCGCCTTCAAACTGAGTCAGGATATATGTGAACTTTTTAACTGAGTTCGGCGCGAGTTCTACGGTAAACTTCACCGTGTCGATATCGACTTTTTCAAACTCCCCGAATTCCCCCTTTTTGACAAGTTCCCAGTACTGGTGAGGGAAATTTCTAAGAACTTCCACCCTGACCGGCAGGGAGCGGTAGTTTGAAACGGTGATTTCGTAACTCTTTTCTTCGTCCCATCCGGAAATGTTGCCCCCGGAATTGTTGAAGAGGTAGTTCTTTGTCCTGTAGTCCATCATTTTGGCTTCAACCCTGACATCCAGGGAGCTTCCCATGTTCAGTTCAACCTTTTCACCTATGGGGATATACTTTGCATTATCAGCGCCTATGTAACTGAGGTGGTTTTCTTTGTCAATTTTCCTGAACGCCTTCACAAGCCCGTCGGGAAGAGGTTCCTTTCCAAGTTTATGTTTCTCGTCGTTGACAAAGGAGATGAACCTGTTGGCAAAATTCCCATACCTTTCTTCCTCGTACTTGTAGAAGTTTACCACGGGGATATCGGACTGTTTGAGGGAGAGAAGCCTCCTGGACCAGCCGCTGGGTATGCTTTCAGTTCCTTCTATCGTATAGAGGAAATACTCCGAAAGCCCCTCCTTTATAATATCCTTTGGTTTTGCCAATGACATATCCATTGCTCCTGCAACCGCCGCTTTCATCTCAAAGGCAACCTCTCTCCTCATCATGGTAGACGCTGAAGAGGAGGGGTAAGGAACGGGCAAAGGGCTGCCGTACGGGTACTGACGTCTTGCAAGGGCGGCTATCTCGTCGAGA
Source organism: bacterium (assembly GCA_029548585.1). Lineage (GTDB taxonomy): Bacteria > Ratteibacteria > UBA8468 > B48-G9 > JAFGKM01 > JALNXB01. The sequence goes on from JAKPNC010000273.1 coordinate 3,855, forward strand.
AGGTTTATCTTTCCCACGATGACTCTCACCTTTGCGTTTTCGTAATCTTCGCCGCTATTGTTTGTAACTCTTACGTAACCTTCCAGCTCCATCGTCTTCTCGTCGGAAGCCAGCGTCGCCATGTAATAAGCGCGCCATGATATTCCGGAGGTGAAATAATTTATTTCCACCGGCGCCTTGCCCGGAACATCGGATTTTATCTTCCAGAGCCCGAGATCTTTGACCCGCGGAGGAAAACTCAATTCCATGATGTTTATTTTATCGGCCATAGTTTTGGCAAAAAGCTCCAGGGACGTGGGATCAATGAGGGTGTTCGCCCAGGAAAACTGGAGGTTGTTCTCCCCCTTGCCCAGTGTCAGGGTGCGGCTGTCCTGCACCAGGGTAATATCGGCGGAGTTGTATATGGTCATCTGAACGCTATCCCTTTCAGGCAGGGTCACAAGGTCGATTTTTGCCCAGAGGAGAGAAGATCCCGCCAGGAAGAGGAAGAGAATGAGATTTATGGTCCTGTTTTTCATCTTACGTTCCTCCTGTTATAGTTGAACACCACGGTTTCTTTACCCTTGCCGGGAATTGAAACAAGGAACTTTATCTTGTTGGCATCCTCTTTTTCGTAGGAGTGGGTTGTTTCCGACATCTCCCACTGTCCGGGGATGTGCTGTATGAGGGTCAGGACGGCCGCTTCCTCCCTGAAGTTCTCTATCTTTACCTCCATGATTTCTTCCGTATCGTACAGTATGATGCCGTTGGTCGTGTTGCGCCTTATATTTATCCTGGCATCCTTCATCTTGCGCTGGGTCACAACTATGTCCCGGCTGTCTCCGATGAGAAGCTCCATCTTTTCCCCTGCCGGGACAAAGGAGGCGTTGTCCTCTCCAAGGAATATTGTCGTCCCGCTGCCGTCGTCCTGGAAGATACGAGCCTTGCCGCCCCATAACGCGAACTCGCCGAGGCCTGACTGCCTGTCGTTTTTTATGATATATTTCACGGGAATTCCCACGTTGCCTTCAACCTTCTCAGGATCCCAGGGAAGGAGGGCCGAATCAAAGGTGAAGGACTTCTCAACGGGAACGCCGCTCTTTTTGAGAAATAGCATCTGCTTTGTCCCCTCATGCTGTATGGAAGTCATGAACGGGGCCCCGTAATCCAGGGTAAAGACAGAATTATCGAAATCCTCCCCGGATAAATTCCTGAGCACCAGGTAAGATTGGAGTTCAACGCTTTTTTCCTTCTTGTCGGAAAGAAGCTTGTAGGTGACAAGCCTGTCCAGGTTGTAGAGGATATAACTTATCCTTATCTTTTCTTCCCATGCCTGGGGGCTGCTTATCTCCCACACGAGCGCGTCTTCATTGGGCGGGTAACTTACGCTCAACAGGTTTACGTCCCTGGGGTGGGATAATATCTGTATGCGTATCGAATCCGGGTCGATCCTTACTCCCTTCCATGCGAAATCGACCTTGTTTGTCCCTTTCTGGAGAAGGAGCACGCGTTCTTCCTCCACCAGGGTCGCCGAGGGGTTGTCCAGCCTTACGACCGCATTATCCCTGTCGGGCAGTGCGACAAGCTTTATCCTGGCATGTCCCGTTTTGCATGCAAGAAAGACCGACAGGATAACGAATCCCAGAACCGCTTTATGTCCCATGTTTTCCTCCTGTGCGGGAGGCCGCACTTCTTCCGGGCGACTCATGCCGGAATCCGCCGCGAGCCTTTTTGTTCATTCCCGTTCAACCGTTACTGATGGTTAGACACCTGCGGCAGGGAAAAGTTCCACCGTTTCAGCCAAGGGACTTGTGACACTTCCTGAGCTCCCTGATGATCCCTATCTTCTGCGGGCATTTCTTTTCACAGGCCCCGCATTCAACGCAGGAGTCGGCCTTTTCCCTCTTGACCTTGTCGGTAGACGCTATTTTTCCGTAACGGCTCCTGGCCAGTTCCTTAAGGCCGTAAACCGTCGCATAGTTCATCAGCTGGAATATCTGGGGTATCGCAACGCCCCGGGGACAAGGCATGCAGTATTCGCAGGATGTGCATGGTATCTCCTTCTTCGATTTCCTTTCCCTGATGAATTCTTCGAGAGAAGAAAGCTGAGCCTTTGTAAGGGGACGCCGGATACTTGCGGCCCGGACGTTCTCCTCTACCATTTCCATTGTGTTCATGCCTGAGATTGCCACCGATACCCAGGGGTTGGACAGGACAAACCTCAGGGCAAGCTCGGGCGTGGTACGCACATTGCCCTTCATCCCCCTGACCAGCAGATCGGAACTGGTAAGCCTTCCTCCTCCGACCGGACCCATGACAACCACGGCGATGCCTTTCCTGTAAGCGGCTTCCATGGCATCTTCGTTGGCCCTGTCAAGAAGGTTGTACTGGCACAGCATCGAGGAGAAAAAGTCCCCTTCTTCAAGGATTTTCATGATCATGGAAGGCTTGTCGTGGGAAGAGAAAGACAGGTGTTTGATAAGCCCTTCGTCCATGGCTTTCATGGCTTCCTTGTGAAGTTTCAACTTTTTGACCTTGTTTTCAAAAATCTCGTAGCTTATTCCGTGCAAATGGTAAAAATCTATGGAGGATACGCCCAGCCTTCCGAGCTGTTCTTCAAGCTTCTGCCTGAATTCCTTCCTCTTTTCCATATTCCACACGGGAACCTTTGTTGACAGGTATATCCTCTTCTTCCATTTCCGCAGGGCTTTTCCCACCACGATTTCGCTCTCGCCGTAACCGAATGCGGTATCTATGTAATTTACACCCAGTTCAAACGACCTGTGGATGATCCTGATGGACTCCTCGGTGTTTATCCTTGAAACGCCATCCTTTTCTTCATGAGGAAGCCTCATGGCCCCGAACCCGAGAGCTGACATTTTTATGCCCGTTCTGCCGAAATCCCTGTATTGCATAGTTATCCTCCCCTCTATTGTTTTACTTCTTCTTATTTTATCTTCCATGACCCGATATGTCAATCCGGAAGCGGTTTCGGGATATTTCCGGATATGGTATAATTACATGGAAATGGACAATCTTACCCCCATGCTGAAACAGTACCAGAGAATAAAGCAGGAATATCCCGGCTACATATTATTCTTCAGGCTGGGGGATTTCTACGAGATGTTCTACGAAGACGCAAAGACGGCCTCCGGGATACTCGATCTTGTCCTCACGGCGAGAAGCGCGGGGAAATCCGGGAAAGCCCCTATGTGCGGCATCCCTTACCACGCGTCTGACTCATACATATCCAGGCTCATCAGGGCGGGACTCAAGGTCGCCATATGCGAACAGGTTGAAGATCCTTCAACCGCCAAAGGCATAGTGAAAAGGGATATAGTGCGCCTTGTCACCACGGGCACTTTCATAGACGAGAACTCGCCGGATACCAGGTACGTCCTTTCCATATGCCCCGGCAGGAAAACGACGGGCATAGCTTTCATTGATACGGGGGGAGGAACCATCCGTGCCGGGGAGATACCGGGAAACGGAAAGATTTCCGAAATAATCTCCAGGATGCCGGTTTTTGAATGCATATTTCCAGAGTCCGAAAAGGAAACCGTGGAAAAGCTTTTTGAGGATCCTTTCCTTTCTTCAGGGAAGATAACCCTTACAGCATGCGAAGACTGGTTCTTCAACCTCGACATAGCCCGCAAAAGCCTCTGCGATCATTTCGGCACCCTCGACCTGAGCGGGTTCGGCATAGGAGATATGGATTGCGCCGCAAGGAGTTCGGGCGCCCTTCTTGAATACCTGAAGGAAGTAAACAGGAAGGCGATGATCCACATAAGCGGGCTTTCCCTCTATTCCGACAGCAGCCACCTCTACATATCTCCCGCGGCCATCCACGGACTTGAGCTGGAAAAGCTTGCGGGAATCCTCGACCGGACGTTGACGGCCATGGGCAGGAGAACCCTGAAGCATTGGATATACCACCCGTCCCTGGATATAGGGGAGATAAAAAAAAGACAGGACGGAGTGGAAGAGATCATTGGCAACGGGCAATTGAGAAAGTCCCTCGAAGAAAACCTCAAAAAGCTGAGCGACGTTGAAAAAAGCCTTTCAAGGATGAGCTGCGGCTACAGCGGCGCGGTCAGGGATATAATTGCCGTCCAAAACCTCCTCGGGACGATTCCCCCTTTGAGAGAGGCCCTCGAAAGCCCTGCGTCAACAAACGATATATTCAGGCTCGATGACCTGCCTGCCCTCAGGGCATTTCTCGGGGAGACGGTCAGCCAGGATATATCTCCTTCTTCCTACGAAGGGAGGTTTGTCAAAAAAGGATATGACAAAGAGCTTGACCAGCTAAGGGATATAAGAGATAACGTGAAAGAATGGCTCCGCAGGCTCCAGAAAGACGAAATAGGCAGAACCGGCATAAACTCTCTTAAGATAGGATACAACAAGGTTTTCGGCTACTACATAGAGATTACAAAAGCCAACCTTTCCCTCGTCCCGGCCGATTACACCAGGAAACAGACCCTCGTTAACGGAGAGAGGTTCATAACTCCCCAGTTAAAGGAATTCGAGGAAAAGATACTCACGGCGGAAGAAAAGATCCTCGGGATAGAGAACCGGGTCATTGAGAAGGTCAGGGAGGAAATACTGAAGAACGTACGGGAACTTTACTCCATAACCGGACAGACAGGCCTGATAGATACCCTCCTTTCCCTGGCCGGAGCGGCGATGGAAAACGGATATTCCAGGCCCGAGGTCGACAGGGGCATGGAAATAGAGATAGTCGAAGGAAGGCATCCTGTGGTGGAAAAGCTCATAAACGGCTTTTTTGTACCCAACGACACCCTTCTGGACAGGACAGAAAACCATTTCCTGATTATAACCGGACCCAACATGGCCGGCAAATCGACGTACATAAGGCAGGTTGCGATCATAGTCATAATGGCCCAGATGGGAAGCTTCGTGCCGGCAAAAAAGGCAAGAATAGGCCTGGTCGACAAGATATTCACGAGAATCGGGGCCCACGACGAGATAAGCAGGGGGCAGAGCACCTTCATGGTGGAGATGACAGAAACCGCCCACATAGTCAACAACCTTTCCGAGCGCAGCCTCCTGGTGCTTGACGAGATAGGAAGGGGCACAAGCACTTACGACGGTTTTTCCCTGGCATGGGCCATAGCAGAATACATAACCGCCTCGGGGGCAAGGACCCTTTTTGCGACCCACTTCCACGAACTTACGGGCCTCGCGCAGAAGAACAAAGGCGTCAGGAATTACAACGTCGCGGTAAGCGAAAATTCCGGCGGTGTATCATTCCTCCACAGGATCATGCCGGGAGGAACCGACGAAAGTTACGGAATATACGTGGCACAGCTTGCCGGGATCCCTGAAAAGGTCACCAGGCGGGCAAACGAGATCCTCGAAAAGCTTGAGCTCCAGGGAACTCTGCAGGAAAGCATGCTGGATGAAATGGGCAGTGAAACCCCGTCTCTTTTCGACAGGAAAGAGAAGTCTGACTACCTGGGCCTGAAGCAGGAGATAGAAAGCATGAGGAAGTTAAGGGACGAACTGATGTCAATAGACGTGGAGAGCACGCCCCCGCTGGAGATCAGCCTCAGGCTCCAGGGGATGCAGAAAAAACTGAAAAATGGGTAAAATCAACGTATTGCCGGACAGGATAATCGGAAAGATAGCCGCGGGGGAAGTCGTAGAGAGACCTGCGTCGGTGGTGAAGGAATGCATTGAAAACTCCCTCGACGCCAATGCCGGCGCCATAATAGTTGAGATAAAAAAGGCAGGCAAGGTTCTCATATCCGTCAGGGATGACGGGGACGGCATCGAACCCGACGACATGGAGAAGCTCTTCAAAAGGCACGCGACAAGCAAGATAAGGGAGATGGAAGACCTTTACGCCATACGCTCGCTTGGATTCAGGGGAGAAGCCCTCTATACCATCGGCTCGGTTGCAGACGTCGTGATCATAAGCAGCCAGGGGAAAAATGGCGGGGCCGGAACGGAGATACATGTAAGAGGCGGGGAAAGAATATCAGCCAGGCCGGCGGGACGCCCCAGGGGAACCACCATAGAAATAAGGGAACTATTCTTCAACACCCCTGCCAGGAGAAAATTCCTGAGGTCGGACCAGGCTGAGTTCCGGCAGATCCTCTCGGTCTTCATTCCCTATTGCATCTCCCTTCCGGAAAAGCGTTTCTCCCTGTCACACAACGGCAGGGAATCTGCAGTCTACGCCCCTTCTGCCGGGATGCTCCAGAGGATATGCGCCGTTCTCGGCCTCGATGAAAAAAACCTGCTGCAAGCGGAAAGGGAATTCCCGGAAGACGGCTTCTCTGCCAGGCTTTTCCTGGGAGATATAAACCTCCGTAGGCCCCGGAGGGACCAGCAGTTTGTTTTCGTAAACGGCCGGCCCGTTTACAGCCAGGGAATATCTTATGCCATCAACCAGACTTACCGGAGCATGATGCCCCGGGACGTTTACCCGGTCTTCGTTGCATTTGTCGACCTGCCGTGCGAAAACATAGATGCCAACGTCCACCCTTCCAAGAAGGAAGTTAAGCTTAAAAACGAGGCGGCGGTTTCTTCTGCCATATCTTCCTTCATCACGGAATTGCTGACGGGGAAAGGACATGCGGCAGAAGTGAAAAGGGTGTCGGTCTACTTTCCTACGGGAAAAGGCGGAAGCCTTCCGGCCCGGCAGTCCCCCCTATCGGAAAGAAAATGGGATGAGAGCATTTTCGGGGACGGGCGCGAAAATCAGGAGGAAAGGGAGGAAGCGGCATCACTGCCCCTGAAATCCCGCCTGAGGGAAGCCGTGTACGCGGGAAGGTACAGGAACAAGTACCTTTTCTTCGAATCGGGGGATGTCCTCCTTGTGATAGACCAGCATGCCGCCCATGAGAGGATAAACTTTGAAAAGCTCAAAAGGGAATTCGAATCGGGCAAAGTCGGAGTGCAGCAGCTTCTTTCGCCCATGATAATTAAAATGAACCCCGAAGAGATGTCCGCCTGGGAAGATGGAGAAAAAACACTGGAAGACATAGGATTTCATACCACCAGGTGGGACACAAACTCGGTGGCCCTGCACGCCATGCCCCTGTTGATAAGAAACCCCGAACTCTCCCTGAGAAGCATCCTTGCCGAAAAAAACATTTTTACAGCAAGCAGGGAAAAGCTCGCAAGAAAGGCATGCCGCGGATCCGTTCTTGCCGGGGAGAAAGTCACGGAAGAAGAAGCGGCCAGGATAAAGGACGACCTCCTGAAATGCGATATGCCCCTGGTATGCCCCCACGGAAGGCCTACCGTTGTTGAGTTTTCAGAGAGTTTTTTCGACCGCCAGTTTCTCAGGTAAAAATATCTCTTGCGCTCTTTGGGAAAAAGAAGTATTATTTATCATCTTTCTTATTTCTTATTTCTCGTTTCCATTTATCTCGTTCGGCATAATATCCGGCAGGACCATAAGCGTGTCAGGTTTTCCATTTACAAATTTAAAGACGGGCAGAGAGCCCGGCAAAGGCAGGGAACTCCCATATAAAAGATGGAACTGAAAGAAAATTGCGGCATAACCGGAGTCTACGGTAACAAGAAGGCCGCCGAGATCATACACTCGGCTCTCTTCTCCCTGCAACACAGGGGCCAGGAGAGTTGCGGAATCATCACCGGCTCCGGTAAAAACCACTCCAGCGCAATGGGCATGGGGCTGGTCTCAGACGTCTTCAAGCCGGCCTGCATGAAAACCCTCAGGGGACACTTCGGAATAGGCCACGTAAGGTACTCCACCACGGGCAGTTCATCCCCCAAAAACATACAGCCCTTCATAGCCGAATACAGGGGAAAGACTTACGCCATCTCCCACAACGGCAATCTTGTAAACAGCACGTCCCTGAGAAGATCTCTCGAGAAAAGGGGGAGCATATTCCGGACATCCCTTGACACCGAGATCATCATGCACATGATAATGATGTCCCGGAAGGAATCCTTCATAGAAAAGATACTCGACGTCCTTCCGGAAATAAAAGGGGCATTCTCTCTCGTCTTTTTTTCTCCGGAAGGGATCGTGGCCGCCAAGGATCCGTGGAGCTTCAGGCCTCTGTGCCTGGGCAAACTGGAGGAAGGATACATGGTCGCCTCCGAAAGCTGCGCGTTCGATTTTGCGGGAGCCAGCTACATCAGGGAACTGGAACCGGGCGAGGTTCTCGTCATTGACGGCAAAGGAATCAAAAGCATACTCCCTGAGAAAAGGGTCCGTACCGCCCGGTGCATATTCGAGTTCATATATTTTGCCAGGCCTGACAGCAGGGTCTTCGGGGAAAGCGTATACCACGCGAGAAAAAAGCTGGGAGAGAACCTTGCAAAGGAATTTCCTCACACCGGGGAGATGGTGATTCCCATACCTGATTCAGGAAGCATATCTGCCATAGGATTTTCCCAGAAAAAGGGACTTCCGTTTGAAATGGGGATAGTGAGAAACCATTACGTGGGCAGGACATTCATACAACCATTGCAGGAGTCGAGGGAGAAGAGCGTCAGGATAAAACTCAATCCCATAAAAGAGGTCATCGGCGGAAAAGATATCGTTGTGATTGAAGACTCCATAGTCAGGGGAACAACAAGCCGAATGAGGATAACCGACCTGAGAAAATCAGGAGCAAAAAAGATATACATGGGCGTTAGCTGTCCGCCCATAAGGCACCCCTGTTTCTACGGCATAGATTTTCCTGACAGCAGGCAGCTCATAGCGGGTAAAAAATCGGTAAAGGAGATAGAGAAAGAAATCGGGGTGGACGGCCTGATATACCTGAGCATGGAAAGCATGCTTGCATCAATAAGACTTCCGGGAGAAGAGTTCTGCACGGCGTGCTTCACGGGAGAATACCCCGTCCCGTGCGGATCGCAGGCCCGGCTTAAAAAAGAGAGGTTTGAAACGGGCAGGAGAGGGAAGGAATAATGGAAGGATACCTGGCAATAGAAGACGGAACGATTCTCAGGGGCGAGACCTTCGGCGCCCGGGGCAAAAGCTTTGGAGAGCTTATCTTCAATACCAGCATGACCGGGTACCAGGAGATACTTTACGATCCTTCCTACAAGGGGCAGATCGTGGTAATGACCTATCCCCTCATAGGCAACTACGGGGTGAATGAAGAGGATGTTGAATCCGGAAAGATCCACCTTGAAGGTTTCGTCATAAGGGAGAGAAGCAGGATTTACAGCAACTGGAGGGCTACAAAACCCCTTGACCTGCTCCTTTACGAACACGGGATAATAGGCATTGACGGAATAGATACCAGGAGAATCACCCTCATGCTGAGGGAGAAAGGGGCTCTCAGGGGAGCCATATTCACGGAAAAGAAGAGCCGCCCGCAAATGATGAAGGAATTGGAGAAGGCTCCCGGGATAGTCGGGGTGGACCTGGTGAAAGAAGTTTCAGCAAAAAAAACCTTCACATGGTCCGGGCAGGGAAAGTACAAGGTAGTAGTCCTCGACTGCGGGGTAAAGTTCAATACCCTCAGGCTGCTTGCTTCCAGAAACTTCAGGGTTACCGTTATGCCCCCGGACGTCCCCTGGCAGGAGATAGTCAAAGAATCCCCTGACGGAATACTCGTATCAAACGGGCCGGGAGATCCTTCCGCGGTGCCTTACATAGTCGGGACGATTTCCAACGTCATCGAAAGATACCCGGTTTTCGGAATATGTTTCGGGATCCAGCTCATTGCCCAGGTTTTCGGCGGCAAGACTTACAAGCTGAAGTTCGGCCACCACGGCGCAAACCATCCGGTCATGGACCTGGCCGCGGGAAAGGTCCTTATAACGGTCCAGAACCACGGTTTCTGCGTTGATATCGGCACCCTCGAAAAGAACGATATAGAAACCACCCACATAAACCTTAACGACAATACCCTGGAAGGACTGGCGCACAGGAAGCTCCCGGTCTTCGCGGTGCAATTCCACCCGGAGCATGCGCCGGGGCCGACGGATTCCGTTTACCTTTTTGACAAATTCAGCCGTATGGTGGAAAAGCATGGGAAAGAGAACTGACATAAAGAAGATCATGCTGCTGGGATCGGGGCCCATAGTCATCGGGCAGGCATGCGAATTCGACTATTCCGGATCCCAGGCATGCAAGGCCCTCAGGGAAGAAGGTTACCATATCGTGCTGGTAAACAGCAACCCCGCAACGATAATGACCGACCCTGAGATGGCAGACAGAACATACCTTGAGCCTCTCCTTCCCGAGATAGTCTCCCGGATAATAGAGAGAGAAAAGCCTGACGCCCTCCTGCCCACTCTCGGCGGACAGACGGCTCTTAACCTTGCAATTTCGCTGAAAGACATGGGGATTCTTGACAGGTTCGGGGTAGAGATACTGGGCGCGGCCTACGATGTCATCAGGAAATCGGAAGACAGGAACCTTTTCAAGAAGGCTATGGAACGCATAGGCCTGAAGGTCCCGCGCAGCGGTATAGCCTGCAACCTGGAGACGGCATCAGAAATAGCCATGGAGATAGGATTCCCCGTTATCATAAGGCCGGGTTTCACCCTCGGAGGAACGGGCGGCAGCGTAGCGTACAACATTGAAGAATTCCAGGACCTCGCTGATTCGGGTCTTAAACTCAGCCCTATAGGAGAAATACTGGTTGAACAGTCAGTAATAGGTTGGAAGGAATTCGAGCTCGAGGTCATGAGAGACAGGAAAGACAACGTGGTCGTCATCTGCTCCATCGAAAACCTTGATCCCATGGGGGTACACACGGGGGACAGCATAACGGTAGCCCCCATCCAGACCCTTTCTGACAGGGAATATCAGTCCATGAGAGATGCGGCTGTATCCATAATCAGGGAGATAGGCGTCGAAACGGGCGGATCCAACATACAGTTTGCGGTCAACCCGGAAAACGGCGATATGACCGTAATAGAGATGAACCCGCGGGTCTCGAGAAGTTCCGCCCTGGCATCCAAGGCGACGGGCTTTCCCATAGCAAAAATCGCCGCAAAGCTTGCGGTGGGATATACCCTCGACGAAATCCCCAATGACATCACCAGGAAAACCCCGGCATCTTTCGAGCCGGCCATAGATTACTGCGTGATCAAGATACCAAAGTTCAACTTTGAAAAGTTTCCGCTTGCAAGCCCAATTCTGACAACCAGCATGAAATCGGTGGGAGAAGTCATGTCTATAGGAAGGACTTTCAAGGAGGCCCTCAACAAGGCTCTCAGGAGCATGGAGGAAAAATTCCAGGGATTTGAAGATTTCCCCGTTGAAATGGAAACCTCGCTTGGAATAAGCCAGCCGAACCAGCACAGGCTTTTCTACATCAAGAAAGGCTTCAGGGAGGGACTTTCCATAGACGATATACACCAGATCTCAAGAATAGACCGATGGTTCCTCTACAACCTGAAGGAACTGGCAGATTTCGAAGAGGAATTCAAGAAATACAGGAACAGGAAGATCCCTTACCGGGCAATGAAGAAGGCCAAGGAGTACGGGTTCTCAGACAGGCAGATATCAAGGCTTGCCAATATGAAAGACGATAAGGCCGTCAGGAAGCTGAGGGTATCCATGGGGATAGAAGCCAGGTACAACCTCGTGGATACGTGCGCGGGCGAGTTTGAAGCATATACGCCCTATTATTATTCCACTTACGAGAGGTCCGAAGAAGTAAAGAAATGAAAGATTTGCCCATTGCCTGCGAGAAAATCTGTCGCGGGAAAATGAAGGGACCCAGGAGAGAAAAATGGTTGCGATACTCGATTTCGGTTCTCAGTATACCCAGTTGATCGTTCGCAGGATAAGGGAATGCGGGATATACTCCGAGATTTTCCCTTACTCGGCAGGACTGGAAACGCTCGAGTCCCGCGGGGTAAAGGCCGTCATCCTGTCGGGCGGGCCGGGACACGTGCACTCGGAAGAAATTGTGAAGTTCGATACCCGCATATTAGACAGGTTTTATATCCTGGGAGTCTGCTTTGGCATGCAGCTTCTGGCGGAACACTATAAGGGCAAGGTCTCCCCGGGCAACAAGAGAGAATACGGAGAAAACCTTTTTTACCCGGAGGAGCCGGAAGGACTTTTCAGCGGAGTAAAAAGGGAGACGATTGTGTGGATGAGCCACTGGGATTATGTTTCAAAGCTCCCCGGGGGATTCAAGGCAACGGGAAAGACGGACAATACCAGGATAGCGGCCATGCGCAGCAATGACGGCAGGATACACGCCGTCCAGTTCCATCCGGAGGTAATGCATACCGGAGAAGGGGGAAGGATGCTTAAAAACTTCCTCTGCGGCATATGCGGCATGAAGAAAAACTGGTCATCAGGATCTATGCTCAAAAAGGCCCGGGAAGACATAAAGAAAGCGGTGGGTAACGAAAAAATCATATGCGCCCTGAGCGGGGGAGTTGATTCTTCCTGCCTGGCCTCCATCATCCATGAAGTCTGCGGGAAAAACTCTCTGTGCGTCTTCATAAATAACGGCCTGCTCAGGAAGGGAGAACACGGGAAGATAGTGGACGTATTCAGCAAAAAGGTAAACCTCAGATACATAGACGCAAGCGACCTTTTCATGAAAAGGCTTAAAGGCGTGGCCAACCCCGAAAGGAAACGAAAGATAATCGGAAATACCTTCATAAGAATCCTTGAGAAGGAGGCCGTGAAATTCGGGGCAAGGCACCTTGCACAGGGAACGCTATATCCCGACGTCATAGAGAGCATATCCCCCCACGGCGGACCTTCCGCCAAGATCAAGACCCACCACAACGTCGGAGGACTGCCGGAGAAACTGCGCCTCTCCCTTGTTGAACCTTTCAGGTACCTTTTCAAGGACGAGGTAAGGCAGATCGGAAAAGAACTCATGCTCCCGGATACGATCATCAACCGGCACCCCTTCCCGGGACCCGGCCTTGCCGTCAGGATAATAGGAAGCGTCTCACCGGATAGGATAGAGATTCTCAGGAACGCCGACTCCATAGTCATGGAGGAAATCAAGGCAAGCGGCCTCTACCTGCATATCTGGCAGGCGTTTGCCGTGCTGCTTCCAGTAAAGAGCGTAGGGGTCATGGGAGACATGAGAACGTACGAGAACGTCATCGCCCTGAGGATGATCAAGAGCGCCGACGGTATGACTGCGGACTGGTACCGTCTGCCCCACAGGATACTTTCCAGGATATCCTGCAGGATAGTGAACGAAGTCAAGGGAGTAAACAGGGTCGTTTACGATATCACTTCAAAGCCTCCGGCCACCATAGAATGGGAATGATATTAATTTAAATTTCCCTCCCCTGAATGCCTGAATTCACCGACTCATCCTTTTAATCTGAGCTCGTAATAGAATAAAACAGAAACCTGGCTTCAAAAAACGGGGTTTTAAAATTTTCCATGCATGAAACCTGGCTGCCCATGGTTTTCAGGGAGGATTTAAAAAAAGAGAAAGAGGGGCGTTTTACGGCCCCTCTTTCTTTGACTGCAATACAACCGGTTCGTTTAGAAAGCAACTTTCATCGAACCGATCAGCTGCCACGGATTGTCCGAATCTCCGAGCATATCATCGATATTGTCTCCGGCAAGGAGGATACCGAGATCGACTCCGAAGCTAACATCTTCCGTGTACATATATTTCATGCTGAGATCGATTTCATTTCCCAGACCCTTATCAATGCCTGTCGGTGTTTCAAGAGCCTTAAGGTTGTAGAAATCGACATCTAAGGCTACCTTCTCGGCCGGCTTCATGCCAAAACCGATATTGATAACCTGGAGGCCTGTGGTACCGTTAACCAATGAAAGGGCTCCAAGACCGTCTCCTGCCTGGAAAAGCGTAGGATATGCGATCTTGCCTACCCTTGAAGCAACGTTGGACGGAAAAACGGGTACCCATGCTTCCACGTCGGCTTCGCCGAGATCCTGGCCGGTAAGATACATGAGGCCAAGAGAAAGAGTCGGTTCGCTCGCGCCGGCAAAGGTATAGCTTCCGCCAAGAAGAGCCGCCCATCCGCCGAAATCAGACCCGGTAAGATCCTGGTCGCCGAACTGTTTTGCAAGTTCGAGTTTCAGCTTGAGGCTGTCCATGGGGGAGAAACCAGCCCTTGCACCCAGTGTCATGAGATCAACATCGGGGTTGGCAAGCCTGAGGTAGACAAAGTAAGGCTCAACGCAGAGCCTGCCGTTGTCATACTTCACTGCAAGGCCATAGAGATCCCGGTCATCAACGCCAACGAGGGGATCCAGGATTCCGTAGGTTTCGAGGATCTTTGCCTTGAAGGCTGTCATTGTGAGATCGGTTGCAGGGAAAGCATAGTCAATCTTCAATGCATCGAAGGCTTTCTGCTGTCCGAGATCAAGCGCAACCGTTCCTATGTCGGCTCCCACATAATCAATCATCCTGTACCTGCTTCCCACAACAAGGCCTTCGCCAAGCTGTATTTCCTGCCTACCAACTGTCAGGTTGAGGCCGGGGACCATCAGGTCTGCAAGCTTTACATATGCCTGGTCCACTATGAGACTGCCTTCAATTTCCCTGAGATAATCGTTTCCAAAATCCCTTTCGTTTATAAGCTGGATCATGGCGGAAACGTTATCCGTAAGCTCGGCAGCCAGGTAAACCTTCGTGCCTATGTAGGTGAAGGTTGTTGTATCAAGATCAAATGCACCGAAATCAAAACCGTCGCGATAAAG
>JAKPNC010000173.1 GCA_029548585.1 bacterium
CATTCTATCTTTTTTTGTCCTGCATCGGCAAGGCTCAGGTTTTTCACGGAATAGTCCATATTTATAAATCTCCCTTGGTTGCCGGCCACTTAAAACTTCCTGAAAATAGATGCGGAATCCTTCTCTTCCCATTTGAAACCCTCGTTTTCCCTTCCGAAATGGCCGTAACACGCTGTCTTTTTGAAGATGGGACGTAGAAGGTTGAGTTTGCTGATAATGCCTGCTGGAGAAAGGTCGAAGTTCTTCCTTATGATACTCACGATTTCACTGTCCGGCAGGATGCCCGTTCCCCGGGTGTCGACCATTATGGATATGGGCTGGGCCACGCCTATAACGTAGGCAAGCTGTATCTCGCACCTTTTTGCGGCCCCTGATGCGACAACGTTCTTGGCGAGATACCTGGCCATGTATGATGCCGACCTGTCAACCTTCGTGGGATCTTTGCCCGAGAAACATCCGCCCCCGTGGCTTCCAACTCCCCCGTATGTGTCCACGATTATCTTTCTTCCGGTCACTCCCGTGTCTGCCTGGGGTCCTCCTATTACGAACCTTCCGGTGGGATTCACAAATACCTTCATCTTCTTTCCCCTGAGATCAGCGGGAATAATCTTGTCTATTGCAAACTCTGTCAGGTCGGAAACGATTTTTTTATGTTTTGCTTCAGGATCGTGCTGTGTGGAGAGGACAACGCTTTCCACCGAGCACGGGATATTATTCCTGTAAAGAACCGTTACCTGGGATTTGCCGTCCGGCCTGAGGTAGTCCAGTTCATTATTCTTCCTAAGGAAGGATAGCTGCCTGGCAAGCCTGTGGGCAAGAGATATAGGAAGGGGCATTAACTCCGGAGTCTCGTCGGTGGCGTAGCCGAACATCATTCCCTGGTCTCCGGCGCCTCCCTTGTCTACTCCCAATGCGATATCGGGCGACTGGTTCTGGATGGAAGTTATTATGGCGCTGTCGTTGTAATGGAAACCGTAGGAAGTGTCGGTATATCCCGTTTCCTTTATCAGGTTTCTCGCGACATCGGGGATGTCAACGTAATTGTCTGTCGTAATTTCCCCGGCAACGAATATGAGCCCCCTGGTTGTAAGGGTTTCGCAGGCGACCCTTCCGTTCCTGTCGAGCTTAATGACTTCGTCGAGGATTGCGTCTGAAATCTGGTCGCAAATCTTGTCTGGATGACCTTCCGTAACAGATTCCGAAGTGAAGAGATATGAGTTATCGGTCACCTTAGTCCTCCGAGTTGTTTTTTCAAAGTGTTTATCTCGCTTATCTCAGTCGGGTCCGAACCGTTCAAAACCGCCAGATAGAAACTTATCCAGTCTCCAAGGATGACAAGATAAAGAAGGTCGGACAGGAGGTCGCTGCCTTTGGATCTTACGGTGAGAATGTCGGGCTGTATACCTGATATTATCTCCCTGGTTATATCCATGCGCAGTTTAATGCGGGCCTCTTCCCTGGAAGTTTCAACGAAAACCGGAAGGCAACGGTTCACGAACCATTCAGGGTGCCTCCATGACATTATCTCGTTGTGGTTCATCTCAGGGATGGAATTGACAAATGAGAATGTCTTGCTGTTTTCAGCTATCTGGGTTTTCCACCTCATGAGAGCCGGGTACATCGCGGGGTTGGAATAGAGCAGGGGGACCCTGCCTTCCAGCCTTCGCGCTATGGCGAGGGGTTCGCTGTCTTCACTGCCGGGAGAAAAATCTTCGATCCACCTGTCCATTTTGCCGAAGATCGTCCGGGGCATGGCTTTTACCGCGCCAATTGATGCGAGGAGGCCGTAAACAGGAAAGAAGAGGTATCCGAAGGCACACCTCGGCGGATATCCGCCGGGGATTTTTATGAAGGGCGCCGAATACTCCGAAGAGAGCTTTTCCACTATCCCGTTGCTCGATATACATACAATCCCGCAACCTTTTTTCTTTGCGTTTTTCAACGAACTTACCGTTTCTTCGGTGTTTCCGGAATAGCTTGCCGATATGACGAGTGTTTCCCTGCCTGCCCACGAAGGAAGGGAGTAATCCCTGTTCACGAATACGGGTACTGTCGAGACGCTGTCGCAGATGGTTTTCAGGATGTCTCCGCCTATGGCCGATCCTCCCATTCCGCAGAAGACAATCCTTTCAGGAAGGTGTATCCCTCCGATACCGGGTGAGATCGACTCAGCATCCCTGCACTGGTCGGAAAATGAGAGGAGCTTTTCCAGCATCTTCCCGGTATCCCTTGCCTGGATAAGATCATTGATTGACATGTGTTTTTCTCCCCGGGGTAAAAGCAGAACTTTACCTGATTTTCTTTTGAAGGAAACCTAAAACCTCTTCATGATTGTTGAAAAGCATTGCCTCTGCTGCAAGGTTCTTCAATTCCTGGCCTTCCATCCTCCGGAGCTTTTCCTTGACCGAAGGTATGGCCACAGGAGCCATGCTGAGTTCTTCCGCTCCCAGTCCAACGAGAAGGCAGGCAATCTCGGGTATGGAGGCCATCTCGCCGCATATCCCCGTCCATATTCCTGCCCTGATGCCGTTATCAATCGTCATCTTTATCAGTTTCAGAACGGATGGGTGGCATGGCTGGTAAAGGTGGGATATCCTGGCATTTCCCCTGTCAACGGCAAGGGTGTACTGGACGAGGTCGTTGGAGCCTATGCTGAAGAAATTGACCTCCCCGGCCAGCTTGTCGGATATGAGGGCAGCGGAAGGTATCTCTATCATGATTCCCGTCTCTATTTTTTCGCAGTGGGGGATATTATCTTTCCTGAGGGAATCCCTTGCCTCGGAAAGGATCTCTTTCGCCATGAGAACCTCTTCCACGGTGGATACCATGGGAAACATTATCCTTAGGTTTCCGGAAACCGCGGCCCTCAGTATCGCCCTTAGCTGTGTCTTGAATATGTCGGTTCTTTCCAGGCAGAATCTTATTCCCCTCCACCCGAGGAAAGGATTCATCTCCCTGGGATATTCAAAGTCGGAAAGGAACTTGTCACCGCCTATGTCGAGAGTTCTTATTATTATGGGCTTGCCCCCCATCCTGTCGCATACCTTCCTGTATGCAAGGAACTGTTCTTCCTCACAGGGCAGGTCTTTCCTGTTCAGGTAAAGGTACTCGGTCCTGTAAAGTCCTATGCCCTCGGCCCCGTATTTTTTTGATGTTTCTATTTCTTCGGGGAGCTCTATGTTGGACTGGAGACAAACCCGCTTCCCGTCCCTGGTTTCTCCCGACAGATTCTTCAGAGCCGAGAGCTCCTTCTTCCTCGACAATATCTTTTCCTGTCTTAAACGGTACTTTTCTATTACCGAAGGTGCAGGATTCTGGATGATGACACCTGCTTCCGCATCTATTATTATCAGATCCCCGTCCCTGAGAATCTCCGTGATCTTATCGCTGGCGACTATGGCCGGGATTTCAAGGGCTTTTGCGAGGATGGCGGTGTGGGATGTAATGCTGCCCACCTCGGTTACGAAACCTATTATGTGCTTCTTGTCCAGGGAAACCGTCTGGCTCGGGGCAAGGTCCCGGGCCACCACTATTTCGTCCCTGGTTCTCCTGGCGGCTGGAGAAGAAGATTTTTTCATGTTGGATATGATCTTTTCAATCACGTCCGACAGGTCCCTTCTCCTGTCTTTCAAAAGATCGTCCGAGGATTTGTTGAACTCCCTGATGACGTTTTCAAGAACCCTCTTGACGGCTGTCTCCGCATTGACCCTGCCGTTTATGATTATATCCCTGGCCTTCTCCTTGAGGAAGTCGTCGTTAAGGAGAGAAAGGTGAAAGGAGAAAATGTCAGCATACTGGTTCCCTGCATTCTTCCGAAGCTCCTCCTGGAGAGATATTATTTCTTTCTCAGTCTCCTTGACTGCCAGGTTGAATCTCGATATTTCATGTTCCACCATGTTTCGGGCAACGGTGTATTCGGGAACTTTCAGAAAATCGCTTTCCCATACCCATACTTTTCCGATGGCAATGCCGGAAGATAATCCAATGCCTTTTATTTTTTTCATTTTAGGATATCTTTTCAGGCCGACGCAACCGGTTTCTCGTCGTCTTCTTTTATGATTTCTATCACCTCTGCGGATGTCTCGGCGTTTCTCAGGGCATTCCTGAATGTACGGTTCTTAAGCAGGCGTGCAATCTTGACGAGGGCC
>JAKPNC010000174.1 GCA_029548585.1 bacterium
ACCCTGTCAAGAAGAACGTCAACGCTTGAAAGGGAGACGATTATCCTGTTAAGGTCGAGGATCGTCTCTATCATCTTGAGCTTGGTGATCTCCCTGGAAAGGGTCCCTATCTCAAGGTTTTTCCTGATCGTCTGGATAAAAGACTGCAGGTCGAAAGGCTTGGCGATAAAGTCCGAGGCTCCAAGCTTGAGAGCCCTCACGGCATTGTCCACGGTTCCGAATCCCGTCATGGCAATCAGGGGAACGTCCTTGTCAACCTTCCTTATCCTTCCAATAATCTCGAAGCCGTCAGGAAGCGGCATGTGCATGTCAAGAAGGATAAGGTTGAGACTTTCATTGTTGAAAGCTTCCATGCCCTCCTGACCGCCCGGACACAGGAGAACATCGTAGCCTTCCTTCCTGAGGATCTCTCCGCAAAGATCTCTTGTGCTCAAATCGTCGTCAATCACCAGTATCTTTTCTTTCTTCATCGTCAACGAGGCCGTACCTGGCCGCCTTGTACCTGAGTATTCTCCTGGTCGTCTTCAGATCCCTTGCCGCGTTTGTCTGGTTATACCCCGTTCGGGCGAGAGCTTCCCTTATTACGGCCTTCTCGAAGGTTTCCACGCTTTCCCTGAGAGAAGAATGTGCCCTTCCGCAGAGAGTTCCGGCGCAAAATTCTTCAGGGAGTTCCGCGGCCGTTATCTCCTTCCTGCTTCCCCACAGGACCAGGAGTCTCTCTATTACGTTCTTGAGTTCCCTGACGTTGCCCGGCCAGTCGTAACTGCTCATCCTTTCAAGAGCGTCCCGCGAAAAGCCCTCCGCCCTGCACTCAAGATGTTTTTTGAAAAGGCTGAAATAAAAATCCACCAGGGGTATTATGTCTTCCCTTCTCTCTTTCAAGGGAGGTATGTATATGGGAATAACGCTCAACCTGTAATAAAGGTCGTCCCGAAAGCTCTTTTCCGTTATCTCCTTTTTAAGGTCCTTTGAAGAAGCAGAGATTACCCTTGCTCCACTCTTTATTATATCATTACTTCCGAGTCTTGAAAACTCGCCATCCTGCAGGAACCTTAGAAGCTTGACCTGCATTGAAACCGGAATCTCGCTTACCTCGTCAAGGAATATGGTCCCGCTGCCGGCAAATTCCATCCGGCCCTGCCTGCTCCTGTTCGCGTTTGTAAATGCACCCTTTTCATATCCGAAAAGCTCGCTTTCAAAAAGGCTCTCTGGTATCGAGGCGCAATGAACCGGGACGAAAGGTTCGTTTTTCCTGCCGCTTTTTTCGTGGATAAACCTTGCCACGAGCTCTTTCCCGACACCGGTGGGACCCGTAAGAAGGACCGCGGAGCCTCTCCCGGCAACCTTCAGGGCTTCATCCAGGATACCCGACATCCTGCGGCTTCCGTATATGATCTCTCCCACGGGATACTCCCTTCCTATCTCCTCTTTCAGGAGAAGGAGGTGTCCTTCAAGGCGGGACGCCCGCAGGGTTTTCTCAACGGTGATCTTCAGATCTTCCACGTCAAACGGCTTGGTTATATACTCGCAGGCGCCCAGCTTCATAGCCTGGACGGCCGTGCCTGCCTGGGATACGGCGGTCAGCATTATCACCGGGACGCCAGCCTCCCTCTCCCTTATCTTCTTCAAAACATCCAGGCCGCCCATATCCGGAAGCATGATATCGAGGATGACAAGGTTCGGATGCCTTGAATCCATCATGTCAAGGGCCTCGGTTCCATTCCGTGCGGGAATAACCTGGTAGATGCCGTTGAGGGAAAACCTGAGGGATTCCCTGACACCCTGTTCGTCATCCACTATGAGAATCTTGTCCATTTAAGTCGCATAATGGCAGGCTGAATGTCAGTTTCCTGCCTTCCGGAAGAATATCGAAAAGGAAACTGCCCCCGTGGGATTCCAGTATCTTCCTGGCAAGGGCGATGCCGATTGAAACGGGGCTCTTGATGGCAGGGCTGAAGGGAAGAAAAAAATCCTCATGGGATCCAAATTCGATGTTGCCGCCGTTTTCAAGCATCTCTAACCTGGCCGAACCTCCGACGGCCGATGCGGAAACCGATAACTCCCCTTTTTCCCCTGCATCTTCAAGGATAAAATCTAAAGCGTACCCGATCGCCTCCTTCAGTTTCAGCACGTCCCCGCTTACATGGAACTCTTCGCTGCCCCGGATTAAAACCTTCATGCCTGTTTTCCTGGAGAAGACGTCCGAGACTTCCCTGAAAAGCTGCATGATATCCACCTTTTCATTGTTAAGTTCCGTTGAGTCCGCAAGCCTGTTTATCTTTTCAATGATCTCGTTTATCTTTCCTATCTCGTCCTGGACGACGGCGGAAAAATCAGACCTGAACTCCGGATCGTCGTACTTGGCGGGAAGCATCTGGGAGAAAGTTTTTATCGCCACCAGGGGATTCTTAAGCTCGTGGGAAAGGCGGGAAGCCAACAGTGTCCAGTACCTGCTCCTCTCCACCGATTTTTCCCTCTCTTCCATCTCTTTTATCCTGGTCAGATCCTGGAAAATAGCCACGGCTCCCTGGACCGGGTCGTTGGAGTTCTTCATGACGTTGACACTTATCCCCAAAAGGATATTCCGGGGAAGGTACCTGACTTCCCTGCGGCTGAACGTTTCCCCGGTCATCAGAGCCCTCCTGAAAAAATCGGCAACCTGGGAACCGGCTTCCTCTATTTTCTGCCCCTTGATGCGGCGGGCCTCCATTCCGAACATCTCTTCGGCACATGGGTTGAATATTATAACCCTGCCTTCCCCGTCAACCCCTATGACCCCGGCAGGGATATTCTTGAAGATGGCTTCATGGTAATCCTTCTGAAGGGATATCTCCCCGTAGAGAGAACTGTTGTCGAAAATCGCGGCAAGGTAATCTGCAACCATGTTGAGAAATATTGTTTCCCCGAGCGAAATATCCTGCCCGGTAGACTTTTCACCCGCTGCCAGGAAGCCGATCAGTTTTCCATTGACGGTCTTGAGAGGAAAAGCGAGCCTCGAGTTGAGAAGAGCCATCAGGTTGGCGCATTCGAAAGAAACATCCTTTCGGGACATGGAGTCGAAAACGCGGTTCTTCCCCATGAAGAACCTGATAATCGCATGGGAAGACGGGACATTGAGATTCATTGTCACGGCCTGGTCCGCCCCGAGGGAAACACAGGGAGAAAACGTTTCCCCCTCCCTGAGAAAGAGTATAACAGTATTGAAGCAGAATGTCCTTCTCAGTGTCCTCAGGACATCCATTCCTATCTTTCTCATGTCCGGAAAATTCTCGGCTATGGTCTGGAAAAGGTCATGGAAGAAGACCTCCCTGCCCTGCTCCGTCACGAGATTGCCCGGGCTGCACGCGGCTTCCTGCCCCATATCACTATTCCTTTCCTGCATGAGCCTTTCCCTTTCCACCGCCCTCTTTGCAAGGTTGAGTATCCGTTCCTGTTCAAATGGCTTTTCCACGACTTCGTAAGCCCCCGCATCAAGGGATTCCTTTCCCAGACGGCCGAACGAGTCAACCAGCTTGATAACTGTCAGGGTCGGATCCTGGCAAATAAGCTCCTTAAGCAGGACCATTGAATCGGCGTTCCTCAGGCAGGAATCGAGGAAGACGACAGAAGGCCTCCTTCTCGCAATTACGGAAATGGCGGAAGAAGGTTTTGTTTCTTCGACAAGGAAGCCATCCCGGAGAATGACTTTCAGAGATAATGCCACCGAATCGTCATCGGTTATCAAGAGTAGATGGTTCATCATGGCTCCGTTGTGTCGCAAGAGGGATGTCTATGGAGACGGTCGTTCCCTGCCCCGCGACACTTGACACGCTTATCCTGCCCCCGTGCTCCTCTATTATCCTGGCAACGGTTGCAAGGCCCAGGCCGGTGCCCTTCTCCTTGGTGGTAAAGAAGGGTTCGAATATCTTGCCTATAATTTCTTTCTCCATTCCGCAGCCGTTGTCTTTCACTGAAATGTTTACTATATTATTATATTTTTCAACCCCGAGGTCAATAAGGCCTCCGTAATCGTCAGCTTCAATCCCGTTCATGAGCACGTTCAGAAAAGCCTGCTTGAGCTTTTCCTCGTCTCCCCTTATAACGATGTCTTTTTGGGGGTAGCGTTCAACGATCCTTATCCCGCGCTCCTTGACCTGTGAGGATATCAGGAGCAGGGTTGATTTCAGCAGGGAGACAAGTTCGACGTCGGCAACGACCGCCGCCCTGGGCTTGCTGAAAAGAAGGATCTGCTCTATGAGATTATTTATCCTGTCGACCTCCTTCAGTGTCAGGCCTGAGAAAGTCTCCCTGAATTCCCTGTCGTTATGTTTGTCGGGGATGAGCTGAACGAATGTCTTTATGGATACAAGGGGGTTCTTTATCTCGTGAGCGATCCCTGCGGCCATTATGCCCAGGGAGGCAAGCCTGTCTGCCCGCCGGACGCTCTCTTCAAGATCCTTGACACGGGTGACGTCCGAGAGTATGGCCTGGACACCGAAAAGGTGCCCGCGCCTGTCGAAGAATATGGCTGAATTGGCTATAAGGCTCAGCTCAGAACCAGCCGCGGGAAGGGTGAACTGGAGGTTTTCCACGCCCTTGCCATTCTTGAGGGTATAAGAAAGGATATCCACTATCTCCGGCGGAAGCACCTCCTCAAACCTCCTCTTCTCTATCTCTTTTCCCGAAAGGCCGGAGATCCTCTCGAACTCCCTGTTGGCAATCGTTATTTCCCTGTTCTGGTTT
Source organism: bacterium (assembly GCA_029548585.1). Taxonomy (GTDB): domain Bacteria; phylum Ratteibacteria; class UBA8468; order B48-G9; family JAFGKM01; genus JALNXB01. The sequence goes on from JAKPNC010000174.1 coordinate 4,723, forward strand.
ATCCCTATCACCCCGGACGGCAGGTTTTCGAGAAGGGAATCCTGGTATGCCCTTACCCTTTCTATCTGCTCATAGAGAAGGAAATTCCTTACCTTGATGGATATGTAGGAAGAGAGCCTGTCGAAGATGGTTTCATCCTCCCGGGTGTAGAACCTGCCCGAAAGTTTTTCGCCGAAGAAGAGGATGCCGAAAAGCTCCTTATCCTCAAATAGAGGCATGGCAACCTTCATGTCAAGGGAATCAAGGGTGTCGATGATTTGAGTGTATTCGGGAAGGGGAATCCTCCTTTCCAGATCTTCTCTTGAAACCATCCCCCTGGTTCTCTTCGCGTATTCCGCCAGGGCAGACGGATAATCCAATACGGGATCGTTATCAGGGATCCCGGTGGATTCATCGCAGGAATACCCCGAGCAAAAATCGACCTCCTGCCTGTCGCTCTTCATGAAAACGACCATCCCTTTGCTTATTTCCATCTCCTTGAGGATTATCCTGAAGCATATTTTCAGGAACTCCTTTACGTCTCCCACGGTGTAAAGGACCTTCTCGAGGCCGGCAATGAGGTCCTCGGGGATATATTCGAGCCTGAAGATCTTCTTCCTGACGAAATTTCTTATCAACCTGCGGCTCGGGTCAAAGGCAAGGATTACCGCCACCAGGGCAAACGCTTCGGGCAGAACCGATCGGGCGGCAACGTGGCGGGAGAGGAAAAAGCCGAAAAAAGACGAAGAGATAAAATAAAGCATGAAGATGAAGAGCATGACCCCGCAGTATGACAGGGTCTTCTCCATGACCACCGATATGTCGAGAATCCTGTACTTGGCGATGCCGTACCCTATGATGCCGTTCATCACAAGAACGCCTATGGGACTGAACTGGACAAGGAAAGAGCTCTTGAAGAGGACAGGATAAAGGAAATTGCAGAAGAAGACGAAGAAGAGGGCGAAAAGCTCTCCGGCAATAATGTATTCGAGCTCTGCCCGCGCAATGCCCCTCTTCATACGCATTTTTCTCAGAAGTATGTGGAACCCGAAAACGTTTCCGGAGAAGAAGAGGACAAAAAACGCATAGAACGGCCAGCCGTAAGTTGCATGGGGAACCTGGTGCATAGTCTCCACGCTTGCGGAAATGTCAAGGAAGAGGTTTGGCATGAGGCTGAAAATGATGGAGAACGCAACCAGCAAGACCATGGGGACGAAGCTTCTGCGTTTTTTCAGGTCAAGGGATTTCTCTCCCACGGAAAAGGTAAGGGCTACAAAGCATAAGGGAACGAAACTTCCCAGGACGAATGTTGTCCTTATCCATGAAAGGGCCATCTGGGAAGTGGTCGAATTGATTATAAATATGAAAGCAAGGTTCCACAGGCTAATGTTGATTCCGAGAAAAGAGAATATCCGGTTGGAAAGCCTTTTCGGGTTGCTCTTGTAAACCAGGTAGACTATGAGGGAATTCAAAAGGAGGGTGAAGAAGAGGATAACGGTCATGTATATCATCTGGCCTTCCTTAAGAGGAGAGCCGAGTTTGACCCCCCGAAGCCGTGGGAATTGACAAGAACCGTTTCAACATTTGCGCGCCGTGCGGTATTGGGAACATAGTCGAGATCGCACGAGGGATCGGGAGTATCGTAATTTATGGTGGGAGAGACCGTTGCCTCGTTTATGGCAAGAAGCCCTCCCGCAACCTGGAGTATGCCCGCCGATCCGAACGGGTTGCCAACCATGGATTTTATGGATGAAACCGGGATCCTGCAGGCCCTTTCGCCAAATACCTCCCTGATGGCCCGGGTCTCCTCCCTGTCCAGCAGGATGTCCGAAGGAGCGTGGGCTGATATGAAATCTACCGATCCCGGCGGCATATTCGCATCCAGCAGGGCTTTCTCCATGGCCTTCCTGAACCCGTCACCCGGGTTGCCTGCTCCCGGACTGGATGCCTCTCCGTATCCTGCAATTTCCCCGTATATAGCGGCTCCCCTCGAAAGCGCCGAAGTGAGTTCCTCGATGACAAGAATTCCGCCGCCTTCCGAAAGGACCCCGCCGTCCCTTGACAAGTCGAAAGGCCTGCTTGCCTTTTCAGGTTCATCGTTCCTGGCCGACATTATCCTGGAAGAAGAGAGTCCGGCAAGTATCAGGGGGGTTATGGGCGCATCCGCGCCCCCGGCAAGCACGATCTTCTTCTCTCCGCACGAGACCATACGGAAACCGAGCCCTATGGCGTCAAGGCCTGACGCGCAGCCCGTTGCGACCGTCAGCATACCGGTATCTATCCCTAACGCGCCGACCACCTCACCCGTGCCCACGTTGGGTGTGGCCGACATGATCCCGAAAGGCATTATCGACCTGTAGCCCTTTTCAAGGAAAATCTTGTGCTGGTTCTCTATGAGATCCATTGCGCTGGTGCTGACTCCCAGTATGACCGATACATTCTTATTCCCCATCAACTTCCTGTCAAGGGAGGCATCCTTCATGGCCATCAGGGCGCTGGCAACCGCAAACTGGGAAAAACGGGCCATCCTCCGCGCCTTCCTGGATTCAATGTAATCCCCGGGATTGAAACCTGTAACCTGCCCGGCTATCCTTGTAGGAAAACCGGAGACGTCGAAAAGGCTTATATGCCTGACTCCGCTACGGCCTTCTTTCAGGGCATCCCAGAATGCCCTCCGCCCGATGGCGTTCGGGGAGATTATCCCCAGACCTGTTATGACCGCGCGCCTATGCTTCATGTAAAGCCGCCTTACCGTTTATGTTTTTTACCTCTTGACAGAGTTCCCTGCTCTTTCCGGAATAAAAGAGGTACCTGTTCCTGTCGAGAAAATCCCCGAGAGAAACGTAAGAGCTGTTCCTGTAAAGCAGGTAAGACTCGTCTGACACCGAGGTTTCAAGGCCTGCCTGTCTTATCTCTCTCT